>JAVWKI010000022.1:0-4715 GCA_036638575.1 Anaerovoracaceae bacterium
TTCAGCAGGAAGTTTCCATTGGGCTTTAACTCGGTAATAATGTCGTACTGGGTTAAGTAGTTCTTGTTGTGGCAAGCAATAAAATCCGCCTCTTTTACTAGATATGCCGCATCGATAGGCTTCTTGCCGAATCTCAAGTGAGACTTGGTAATCCCAAAGGATTTCTTTGTATCATACTCAAAATATGCTTGGCAATACATAGAGGTTTGCTCTCCGATAATTTTGATGGAGTTTTTGTTTGCACCTACTGTTCCGTCAGATCCAAGTCCCCAGAATTTACAACTAATTGTCCCTTCCGGTTCAACCGAAAGCTCCGGTCCTAAAGGCAGGGAGTATCCGGTAACATCGTCATTAATTCCGATGGTAAAGTGATCCTTTGGCGTTTCCAGCTTCATATTATCGTAAATCGCTTTAATTTGTGCTGGTGTAGTATCCTTTGAGGAAAGTCCATATCGTCCCGCAAAGATTTCCGGTCTTTCCTTAATATTGACGTAGGCTGTACAAATATCCTCATATAATGGTTCGCCTAGTGCCCCGATTTCTTTGACTCTGTCAATAACCGAGATTCGTTTACAGCTTTTTGGAATTGCTGCAAGCAAATGCTTGGCAGAAAACGGTCGATAAAGGTGAACTTGTACAAAGCCAACTTTTTCGCCTTTTTGGTTCAGATGATCCACAATTTCCTTAATTGCGCCACTTACTGATCCCATGGCAATAATAATATTTTCCGCATCCTCAGCACCATAGTAATTAAACAATTGGTAATCTCTTCCGGTAATTTTGTTGATCTCATGAACATAGTGTTCTACAACCTCCGGAAGTTCTTCATAGTCCTTATTGTTGGCTTCTCTAATTTGGAAGTAAACATCCGGGTTTTGTACCGTACTTCTCATCACCGGATCTTCTGGGTTAATTCCGTTATTTCTAAAGGCTTCCAATGCATCCCAGTCCACTAATTTTTCCAGTTCTTCATACTCTAGCATCTCAACTTTTTGAATTTCATGAGAAGTTCTAAAACCATCAAAGAAATGCATAAACGGAATTCTGGATCGAATTGCCGCAAGGTGAGAAACTGCTGCCAAGTCCATGATTTCCTGAACACTTCCCGTTGAAAACATCGCAAATCCAGTCTGACGACAGTTCATTACATCAGAGTGATCTCCAAAGATAGAAAACGCATGGGTTCCTACTGTTCTTGCTGCAACATGCAACACCCCTGGATGACGTTGTCCGGAAAGACGATATAATGTAGGTATCATTAGCATCAACCCTTGAGAAGAGGTATAAGAAGTCGCCAAGGCACCGGTTTCTAGCGCTCCGTGTACCGCACCGGCAGCACCGGCTTCCGACTGCATTTCAACCAGTCTTACCGGCTGTCCAAAAATATTTTTTCTTCCATTGGCTGCCCACTCATCGGTTTTTTCTGCCATAGGAGAAGAAGGAGTGATAGGATAGATTCCAGCCACTTCTGTAAACGCATAGGCAATATGTGCCGCCGCTTCATTTCCGTCTATAATTTTTACTTTCTTTTCCATTTTTAACACCATTTCTATATTCTTCAATTTACTTCATTATCTCTTTAACTTTTTTTCCGTTTTTTTGGACTAAGTTAAACCGCATTGTTTATATAGTACTATTTTCTGTGTAAAAAAACAATCTTTTTTACAAAAAATCAAGTTTTTGCACAATTTACGCAATAATTTAAAAAAATCGGTGAGAATTTTTTCTCACCGAACAAGTTTATTCGTATTTAATCTGTTTTTGTCCTTGGGCTATAAATTTTTCAGATACTCCACCTCTGCCTTGGTCAGCTTTCTGTAATGCCCCTCCGCAAGACGTGCCAAATAAAGCTCTCCCATGGAAATTCTCTGTAGCTCTTGCACCGGGCAGCCTACTGCACTGAACATTTTTCTCACTTGACGATTTTTCCCCTCGTGAATGGTAATGTCCACAATAGCAGAACGCTCAGACTGTTTAACCACCACCACCTTGGCCGGAGAAGTAACAAAGCCGCCAATATCCACGCCCTTGCTCAGCTTGGCCACCTTACCTCTAGAAAGCACCCCCGCAACCTTGGCACGATAGGTCTTTCCTACCTGATGCTTAGGATGGGTCAGCCTATTGGATAGATCTCCATCGTTGGTCATGAGCAACAAGCCGGTCGTATTGTAGTCCAGCCGTCCCACCGGGAACACCCGCTGCGGCACATCGGCAACGAGCTCCATAACCGTTGCTCTGCTGCGCTCATCTTCTGTAGTTGTTACATAACCCTTAGGCTTGTTCACCATAAGGTAAACATATTTTTCTGCCGCTTCAATTCTCTTGCCATTTACTTCTACCCGATCATCCGGCTTCACATCATAGCCAGGCTCCTTCATGACTAAGCCATTGATCTTTACATTTCCGTTAATGGTCAGCTCATCGGCTTTTCTTCTGCTGGCCAGCCCTGCTTGGGCAATATATTTATTTAATCGCATCCTTCACTCCGTTTCTTTTTTACTTAGTTTTCCCTTTTTCGTTTCTGCTCTCCGTCGCTAGTCTTCCTCTCCCTTCTATACCCGAAAGATTTTCCGTTTAATGGAGAAAATCATCCGAACTATAGATCCGGTAACCAGTAGGCCTAGGGCAATGGCCCCCGCCATGAACAAGGTCTGCGTCCCGGTACTGGCTGCTGCTGCATAATCTCCGGTAATCACCTTCAACATTGTATAGTAGGTTCCTGCTCCCGGAACCAAGGGAATAATTCCCGGAATGGCAAATACTGTAGATGCCTGCTTCAAGGTTCTAGCCCCAAACTCACTGAGCATACCCACCACACAAGCGCCCCAAAAGCATGCCAATACCGTTTGACTTCCACAAAGAGCAAAGGTCTGGTAGGCCAGCCATCCAATACCACCAATCAACGCTGCCGGCAGTAAATTTTCTTTGGGAACATGGAACAGTAAGGCAAAGCCAAAGGTAGGGACAAACCCCAAAATAAATACAACCAACAAATCCGGTGAATACACCGTTGCCGGTACATCATTTAAGCCAATAATTGACCACAGCTTGATAATAATTCCCGCTCCGGCAGCTAAGGAAACCGCCACAACAAAGGCTTCGGTCATTCGCGCCATCCCCGAAAGCATATCTCCCGAAAGAAGATCTCGAATAGAATTGGTAATGGCCGCCCCGGGAACAAACAGCATCATGGTTCCGATAATAATCGCACTATAATTATGGGTCAGCCCCAAGGCCCCACAAGACAAGGCCAGCACCGTTGCCGACGCACAGCAACAAAAGCCCTTAATGAAGTAGTTGATGTCATATCGTTCTAAAAAGGCTGCAATCACATAGCTAACCAGCCCTATTCCAAATGCGCAAACCGCTGCAATCACACTAGCGGAAAAAATCGCACTGAAAAATGAAGAAACAAGTGCCGCACCCAGTAGGCGAACCCCATAAGGAAAAGGCTTTTGCTGCTCAATTTTTGCAAGCTCTGCAAGACCCGCTTCTATGGACAAGTCCGTTGTGGTAAACCTTCGAGAGAAGGCATTAATGTCCGAAATCTTTTTTAGATCCGTTGCCGCTCCACGCAAGCGGCTGACATAGGTCAACACATCACTGTGATCCTCTCCCGAATCAATAGAAACAAAAATGCCCGTAGGTGTAGCAAAAACTTCTACGTTGGGCATATTGCATGCTTTGCAAATTCTCGTAATGGTATCCTCCACCCGATAAATTTCCGCACCGCTCTTCATCATTATTTTTCCGGCCTGTACGGCCAATTTTAATATTCTTTTCTTTTTTGGTTCAATCATAGGGTTAGTATAACATACTTTTTCTTTAGTAAAAAGCAAATTAATGTTTTAAATAGCAACTTAATCCGCTTATTCTCCCCTCTGTAGCTCATCTAATCGGATTTGGTTGGCAATTACATTGTCCTCTTCCTCATCTACAGCAAGAATCGCCGCTTCAATATCTTCAATTTCCGGAAGCTCACTGAGATCCGAAAAGTTAAAATAAGTAAGAAAGGCTTGCGTCGTTCCATAAATAATCGGCCGACCAATTCCTGCTGAACGGCCCTTCACTTCAATAAGTCCTTTTTTTGTCAAGCCTTCCAAAACCTTTTCACATTTAATTCCACGAATCGCTTCAATTTCACCTCTGGTTACCGGCTGCTTATAGGCAACGATTGCCAGTGCCTCCAGTGCCGATTGACTCAGCTTTCGCCTCTTCACCGGCGTACAAAGCCGCTCCAAATATTGGGCATTTTCTACTGCTGTTACAAATTGGTAGCTCTTGTTCACCCGGCGGATGACAATTCCTCTACCTTCCTTCGCATATTCTTCCGCCAATTCTTCCAAAAACCCCTTGGTTTCCTTCTCCGTAATGTTCAACACTTCTGCTGCCACCTTTACCTCCAATGGCTCTCCCCAAGTAAACAGCATGGATTCCAGTGCAGACTTCATTCTATTCCTCATGGTCATCCCCCAATTCTTCTCTTTTGCTCACCAATATTTCTCCAAACAATCGCCGCTGCTGGGCCATTACTTGCTTTTGCTTGACCAGTTCCAGTACCGAAGAAAAAGACAGGGCCACATCGTACCGATCCCCCTCGTCCATGACCAAGCGATGAAAAGGTAGGGTTGTCGTTCCCCCCTGGGCAAAAAGTCCCTGGATAAAACGAATCCTCTCTTCAGCACTGATCTTTTGCCGCTGAATTTTTTCGTAGT
>JAVWKI010000022.1:4744-15661 GCA_036638575.1 Anaerovoracaceae bacterium
CTTTTTCTTCCCCAAAAACAAGTTAAAGGCAGAGACAAAACGATCGATGTCTAATTCCAAAAGCTCCTCCGTTTCTTTTGTGTATAAAGAAAGATCCTCTTTCGGTTTTGTGCGAATACAGGCCGATTCATCTTCTTTTTCCGATAGCATCTTGGAAATGTGCTTAAAGGATTTATAGGCCAGCAGCTTTTCTGCAAGCTCTGCCCGCGGATCTTCATCAACCGCTTCACCGCCAGTAACCGCAACTCTAGGCAATAAAAGCTTTGATTTTAGTTCAATTAACTCTGCTGCCAAAACCATAAAATCAGAAGAAACCGCTACATCCATCTGCTGAAGCTCCTTCACATAGTCAATGTACTGGGCGGTAATTTCTGAAACCTGAATATCATAAATGTTCATCTTGGCATTTTCAATTAAGTATACCAGTAAATCAAAGGGCCCTTCAAAAATCTCTAACCTTACTTTATACGCCATATTATTTCTCCTTCATTCCACCGGATAATTGACAAACAATTACCCCGAGGATAATCAGTGCTGCCGTAAACACCTTCACCAGCATAAACGGTTCTCCCAGGCAGGTTACTGCCAGTGCCATGGAAAAAGCCGGAACCAGGTTGATAAAAATAGAAGTTCTTGCCGGTCCAATTCGCTTAATGGAAATCTGCTGAATCAAATAGCCAATTACCGATGGACAAATGCTCATGTAAAGGACACTGATCCAGGCAATCATAGGAATCTCTGCCAAGAAGGTCCAAGGCCGTTCCCACAGAACAAAAGGCAGAATAAATATAGTACAAAACAAAAAGCTATAGTAGGTCAACTGCAAAGGAGGAATTCCCTTGCCCTTGCCCTTGCTAAACACCCCATAGATCGCCCAACAAATCATCGCTGCAAACATAATAAAGTCGCCTTTATTAAAGGAAAGGCTAGCAATCACCGACCAAGAGGCCCCGCTAATGGTTAAAATTGCACCCACAAAAGAAATCACTATTCCCAAAACCTGCTTTCTGTTGATGGTCTCCTTTAAGAATATTGCCGCAAGCAAGGTGGTTACAATGGGATTCATCCCATTGATCATTGAGGCATTTGTCGCCCCGGTATAATGCAGGCTTTGAAAAAACAACACATGGTAGCCAAACATTCCAACAATTCCCGTAACACAGAAGAAAGGGAAGTGCTGCTTGGTTGGCTTCCACGGTGGTGCATCTAATTTTTGATTGTTCCGGCGAACCAGTATTGCCATAATTCCCGTAGCAAAAAAGAACCGCAAAAAGGTTAAGGTAAAGGTAGGAATATAGGGTGTACTAAACTTCCCTGCCACAAAAGCTCCCGACCAAAAAAAGGTCGCAAGAACCATGGCCATATAAATTTTCTTATTGCTCACTTAAACAGTCCTTTCAATCCCTCTGTGTACGGAGGACGGACTATACCTTTTTCTGTAATAATTGCGGTAATATATTGATGTTCCGTTACATCAAATGCCGGATTAAAGGTTTTCACCCCCGCCGGTGCCATATCTTTTTCGTACCACAAACGATAAATTTCTTCTCCTTGCCGTTGTTCGATTTCAATCTCCGCCCCGGAGCTTGTGTCTAAATCAATGGTTGAGGTAGGAACATACATATAAAAAGGAATTCCATACTCCTTTGCCAATATAGCTACTGCCGATGTGCCAATTTTGTTGGCACCATCTCCATTGGCGGCCATACGATCGCAACCTACCACAACGGCATCAATCCAACCGTTTTTCATTACGGTTGCTGCCATATTATCACAAATTAACGTAACATCAACCCCTGCCGTAGCAAGCTCCCAGGCGGTAAGCCTTGCCCCTTGCAGCAAGGGCCTTGTTTCATCTGCAAAAACCTTGAACCCGTAGCCTTGCTCCTGACCCAAATGCACCGAAGAAAGACAGGTTCCGTATTTGGCGGTAGCCAAAGCACCGGCATTGCAATGGGTCAAAATTCCCATGCCCGGTTTCAACAAGCTAAGCCCATAACGCCCCATGGCAAGACAAGCCGCTTCGTCCTCACGACGAATTTCATGGGCTTCCTCCAAAAGGGCTTCCTTAATATAGGCCAGCTCCTGACACCAAGCCGGTCCATAGCATAGACCATCTTCCATGGTCAATAAACGCCGCTCCATTCGTTCAAGGGCCCAAAATAGATTAACTGCCGTTGGTCTTGAAGTGGCAAGATAATCCTTAACCTGGCAAAATCCTTTGCGAAACTCCTCAAAGCTTTCTCCATAAATGCCTCTTGTCGCCACATACAAGCCATAAGCGGCAGCCACCCCGATTGCCGGAGCGCCTCTCACCTTTAGCTTGTGTATCGCATCCCAAACCTCTTCCTTGGTCTCTAAGTCTAGCCATACTGTTTCCCCGGGAAGCTTGGTTTGATCTAGAATTTGAAACCGGTCTTGTTCATATTTTAGTGGTGTTATTTCAATCATATTAAGCTCCCCATGTAAGTTAGTGTACGAATTAGTTGGCTCACATAGCTCATCTCATTGTCATACCAAGCCACTACGCGCACTTCGTAAATTTTTGTTCCGCATCGCTGCGCTAGGGTCTGTGTCGCATCAAA
Source organism: Anaerovoracaceae bacterium (assembly GCA_036638575.1). Taxonomy (GTDB): domain Bacteria; phylum Bacillota; class Clostridia; order Peptostreptococcales; family Anaerovoracaceae; genus JAXGRD01. The sequence goes on from JAVWKI010000022.1 coordinate 7,330, forward strand.
AAGTGATCCATAGTGCATACCAATGGTATCACTAGAGACAATTAACTCATCCGAATAGCCAAAGGATTCATTGGCCGCTTTTTTCATGGCAGCGTTTAGCCCTTCTACACTGACGGTCTCCGTTTCATCCTTCAAGGTAGCATCCAAAATGGTAATAGAGCCAGAAGGAACAGGAACCCGCTGTGCCGATCCAATTAATTTTCCTTCCAGTTCCGGAATAACCAGTCCAATGGCCTTGGCTGCACCGGTGCTATTGGGAACAATGTTTACCGCGCCGGCTCTTGCTCTTCGGAAATCATTCTTTTTATGTGGGCCATCCAAAATCATTTGATCCCCTGTATAGGCATGGATGGTGGTCATAAATCCAGTACGCAATTCCCGATAGTCATTTAAGGCCTTGGCCATAGGCGCAAGACAGTTGGTGGTGCAAGATGCCCCGGAAACAATGCGATCCTCCTTCGTCAAGGTTTGATGATTTACCCCATATACAATAGTAGGAAGATCTGTTCCTGCCGGTGCAGAAATCAAGACCTTCTTTGCGCCGGCATCTAAATGTGCCTGAGATTTTGCCTTAGAAGCAAAGAATCCCGTACACTCTAAAACCACATCTACCCCCAAAGCTTCCCAAGGAAGATCCTTGGGATCACTTTCCGCATATACGGGAATCGCCTGACCATCGACAATCAAGCTTCCCTCTTCACTTTCAATTTTATGCCCTTCATAGGTTCCCTGCACACTGTCATATTTCAACAAATATGCAAGCATCTCCGGCGTGGTCAAATCATTAATTGCTACAACCTCAATTTCTTCTTCTCCGAATAGTCTTCGAAAGGTCAATCGCCCTATTCTTCCAAATCCATTAATCGCTACTTTCATGGTCTTCCTCCTCTTTACTTCACTTATTGAATTTTCTAAATTTTCGATACTTTTTCCTTTGTTTGGTATATACTGTTTGTTATATTCATCATGAAAGGAGGTTCTTATGAAATCCACAAAAACACTTTCATTAATTGCGTTGGTTATTGTCATCTTTATTTGGGGATTCGACTTCATCGCACTGGAGTACATGGTTGATTATATCTCCCCGGTACTCATTACCTTTATTCGTGTTGCTATTGCAGCAGTAGTCCTATTCATCGTTGTCTTAATCAAAGAAAAGGGACTACATATCAAGAAAAAAGACTGGCCCCGTGTTTTTCTTTGTAGCATCTTCGGTATGTCTTTGTACTTCACGGTGGAAAGCCTGGGGGTTGAACAAACCTCTGGTTCCATGGCCTCTCTCATTCTTGCGACCGTGCCGGTCTTTGGCATGATTGCTGACCGATTCATCTACAAAAATCGAATTACCTTAATTAAACTTCTGGGTATCTTCGGTTCAATTTTGGGTGTTTTGGTCTTGGTCATCAACACCGGTGGTGGTTTGCGGGGCAACTTCATGGGCATTTTCTATATGTTCATCGCCGCAGTAGTTTGGACCCTCTTTGTGGTCTACACCAAGCCGTTATATAACGCTTACAGCTTGGTTACCGTACTTACCGGCCTATTTATTGCTGCAACCATCACTTCTATTCCCGCATTATTCGTGGGACCGCCGTTAAGGTTTGAACCAAACACCACTGCTTGGATCGTCTTGCTGGTAACAACCTTTGTGTGCATCATTTTGGGTGAATTCCTCTACGTTAATGCCATCGGTAGACTTTCTGTCACCACGGTCACCTTGTTTGAAAATTTGCTGCCTTTGGTTACCGTCATCTTTTCCTTCTTTATCTTTAAGGAAATGTTGTCCGGCTTGCAGCTTTTGGGTGGTGCCATCATTATCGTCTCCGTATCATTAATCTCCCTTAAGGAGAAGTCTTCCCCTGAAAATCAAGCTTAATGGTTACCACTTCGCTTTGTGTCCCTACACGCATGTTGGGTCCAAAGGTTCCAATTCCAGAGGTAACAATAGAAGTCATTTTATCCTTAGTCATCTTTCCGGTGGAGTTTTCCCAAATTATTTTTGAGGTAAGGTTCATCGGAAAGATCTGTCCGTCATGGGTATGTCCGCCCAAATCCAAATCTGCTCCTGCCTTGGCTAACTCCTCAAACTCTTTTGGTACGTGGTCAAGGACAATAATCGGTTTCGTTTGATCCAAGGAAGAAAGCAGCGTCTCCGCAGTTGCCCTACCCTCTTTCGGATTTCCATTTTTATCTTTGTCCAATCTACCGACAATATAGAATTCATCATCCACAAGAACTGCTTCATCCATAAGCGGCTTAATCTTCGCCGCCTCCATAAAGGCTTCCATTTCCGGAGTCCGCAATGGGCGATTTTTCTTGCCGGAAAAAGTAAAACCGAAAAGAATCGGTTCTTTTACATCGTGGTTTCCATAGCAAGCGTAAACCCCTTGCTTGCTTTCAATCCCCGAAAGAACCTCCGCCACCAGCTGAGGATCTTTTATGGCCTTGTAATCATTATTAAAAATATCCCCCACAAAACAAACCAGATCCGGCTCTTGTTTGTTGATCAATTCTACCATTTCTGCCATTCTCTTCTCTCCGGTATCATAGCCTAGATGCATATCTCCAACCATAACCACTTTGAGACTATCCTTGCCGGCAACCTGCTTGTGAATTTCCGCTGTATATTCCACCTCTTGAATATCCTTGCTGTGGATGAATCCATAAAGGCACACCACCAACAACACAATGGTTACCGTCCCTCCTAGAAGCGCATAATTTAGCCGCGATTGAAAGGCCTGCAAAGATAACAGCTTAAATCGTTTGGCAATAATCTTAACAAGGTCCACAAGAGCAATCACCATCAAGGCGTAGAGGAATACCCCCAACCAAAAGTGGCTATAAATTTGGATCAGCCGCTGAATTGGGGAAATCGGCAAGAAGAAGCCCGCATAAGGACTAATGGCCGTAACCCAAAAAACAAAAAAATAAATCCATTTAAAGGGACGAGAGTGACACACACCATGACAAGCTTGCATCCATCTAATCCCATGTTTAATCACGTAAAAACATCCCAGTAAATATATTGGGGTCAAAATAATTGCTAACATCTGCTTCCTCCTCTTCTTTCCGTCCTTATTATACCACACTGGGAGGATTTTTCTAAACAAAAAAAGACCCCCCACCACGGGATAACCCGTAGGGCGGAGGGGTCTTTTCGTATCATGTATTAATATGACAACAACGTCATCTAATTACAGATTGAACTCTTTCTTAGCATCAGCAATTGCTTCGTCTAATGATGCAAGAACGTGAGCGATTGTTTCTTCAGTTAATACTGCAGGTGGCTCGATTCTTACTGTCTTAGCATTTACTAATGTTCCAGCAGTCATGATCTTTCTTGAGAATAATCCCTTAGTTACTGCGTAACCAACTTCTGCTTCTGGGAATTCCATACAGATAAGAAGTCCAGCTCCTCTGAAGTCCTTAAGAACTGTAGGGTATTTTTCCTGAAGCTTAGCAAGACCTTCCATGAAGATGTCTCCCTTTCTAGCGCATTCGCCTGGGATATCATTTTCAAGCATGTACTTGATTGTTGAGATTGCTGCTGAGCAAGCTAGAGGGTTTCCGCCGAATGTTGGTGATCCAAGAATCCATGGATTGTCAATTAGCTTCTGTCCCCACATTTTAGGTCTAGCGATGATACCAGTGATAGGCATGATTCCGCCTCCGAAAGCCTTACCGTAAGTCATGATGTCTGGAACGATTTCTTCGTATTCGCATCTGAACATTGTTCCGCATCTACCCATACCAGTCTGGATTTCGTCACAGATCATAGCAACTCCGTACTTGTCGCAGATTTCTCTAACCTTCTTAAGGTAACCAGCTGGAGGAATGATAACTCCTGCTTCACCCTGGATAGGCTCAAGGATAACTCCGGCAACCTTTTCACCTACAGTCTGTAAGTTTTTGATTGCAGCTTCCATAGCTTCAGCGTTACCGTATTCAACGTGCTGAACCTGCTGGATTAGTGGAATGTAGTCTTCTCTGTAAGCGCCTTTTCCACCCATTGAGATAGCTCCCATTGATTTTCCGTGGAATGCACCAGTTGTTGAGATGTACCATCTTCCGCCTGTAGCTAGTCTAGCTAACTTAAGCGCCATTTCTACAGCTTCAGCTCCACCGTTTGTGAAGAAGCAGTACTGAAGATCTCCTGGAGTGATCTGTGCCATACAGCTTGCTAGGTAACCTCTTAGTGGGTCAACTAGTTCCTGTGAGTGAAGAGCATATCTGTCAAGCTGAGCTTTTACAGTCTTTAAGATAGCTGGGTTTCTGTGTCCGCAAGTGAAGATACCGAATCCGCCTAAGCAGTCAACGAACTGAGTTCCGTTAAGGTCTTCAAAGTGTTCTTCTGAGTCTGTCCATTCGATAAACGCAGAGTCAGTTGATACAGATTTTCTGTACTCTAACCAACCTGGGTTAACGTTTTCGTTAAAGTTCTTAATTGAATCGTCGTGGATAGCCTTTTTGTCAGCTTCAGTAAGCTCTGGCTTTTCGATATAGTCTACGACTCTAGTAGCTAGCTCTAAAGCAGCCTTTTTGTTCATTGCAGTCATTCTATGACCTCCTCTTTTTCTAACCACCCAAATTGTGGTGGTTTGTGATATAACGTTGTGCCCATATATAGAGCAAAACCCGTGCCAACTCCATGCCAAACTTCAAAAAATAACTAGTTTGCGGTTATTCTTCTTGAGTTTTTCAATGGTTTTATCCGATATATTTTTTTAAGTATTTTTTTTACAACAAGTTAATCTTTCTATATAATCTAAAAATTCTCTCATAAATTGTACTTTTCTCACTTCTGTATTCTCACTTTTGAGAAAATCAGAAACTTTTCTCCCTCCGCGTCTTATGCTATACTAAATCCATTCACAAAGAACAGGAGACATTATATCTATGATCGAATTTATCACCTCAACCATGGCAGGGAAGGTCCTCAGTACTTTTTTTATGTCCATGGTTCCCGTTATTGAGCTTCGGGGTGGCGTCCCTTGGGGCGTTGCCCATTCCCTTCCCCTTTGGCTAGCCTATATTACGGCTGTCCTGGGGAACATGGTTCCCGTACCTTTTATCATTCACTTTTTGAAGCGAATTTTTCATTGGCTGAAGCACTTTGAACGAACGCGCCACATGGTCATTGGACTAGAGGCACGTGCCCATTTAAAGGGCCGAAAGGTTGAACGCTATAGTGCGTTAGGCTTATTCCTCCTCGTTGCCGTCCCGCTTCCGGGGACCGGTGCTTGGACCGGAGCCTTGGTCGCTTCCGTTTTGGGGCTACCACCAAAGAAGGCAACCTTCCTTATTTTTCTCGGCGTATCTGCTGCCGGAATAATTATGTTGCTCCTTAGCCATGGGGTAAAATCCTTGCTCTAAGCTAGGCCCCACTCATCTTATTGCGCATGTAATAGAATAAATATTGCTGCGCAATCCCCCCATAAGGGCCGAAGGTGGTCTTTGCAAATTTGGCCATCTCTTTCTTATCTTCTATTCCATATCGTTCCCTCATTACCTTTTCTACCCAGGTATCAATAGGAAAGCTTTCTATCCTTCCCATAGAAAAAAGAGAAATACAATTTGCTACTTTTGGACCTACCCCGCAGTAATCCTTCAGGCGTTCTTGGCAAACCTTGCCTTCCTCCTTGACCATCGCTGCAGTCTTAATCAGATAGTTGGCGCGATAACCCAGCTTACACGCAGACAAATCTTCCGGAGTAAGGGCTGCCAGCTGTTCCGGCTCAGGCAGGGCGTAATATTCTTTGCCTCGAAACTCTCCCGCCAAGGTTCCAAAGCCTTGGGCTAAGCTTTCAATATTCTTTTTAATTCTAGGAATATTGTTGTTGGCAGAGATAATAAAGGAAATTAAAGCTTCCCATCTGTCTTGATTTAAAATTCGTATTCCATATCCATAGTCAATGGCTTCTTTAATTGAGGGGTCCTTGCAAATCAATTCTTTTTTTATTTCCCCATAATTTCGCTCCAAGTCTAAATAGTTTTTCCAAAAGGCTTCACTGCCACCACCATCAATGATGACCTCCCCCTCTTGGTAAGCAATATTGGCGATGGTTTTTCCTGCAATTCCTGTGTAGCTACCATCTTCTTGTGGTTCCCAGCGGAAGCATTGTCCACAATCAAAAATATGCTCTAGATTAAAGGCTTCTACCTTGAACTTGATCATGCTAACCCTCTTACTTCTATATTGATTTTATCGATATTAAATGCCGTCATGGTCTCCAAAACCTCTGTGCATTTTTTTTGCAAGGCCCGTCCCACTTCTACTACCTCACAACCTAGCTCAAAGGTTGCAACCAAGGTCACTCTCAATTCACCCGGCCGGTTTTCTACAATTACACGAGAAACATCAGAAACTCCCGCAATTCTTCTTACTGTGATTTCTATAATGTCCGTAATCACTCGATCAGAAATAATAAAATCCCCCAAGTAGCTATAGGTGGGCCGCACCACAGATTTTTCAGAAAAGCTATCCTTACCAAAGCCCCAGCCTTTAAATATCCTTAGCGGATCCATAAAATAACCACTAAATTGTCGTTTTAGCTGAAAGGTTGGTGCCGGTACAACGTGCTTTCCTTGCGTCACTCGCTGTTTTTGCGCAATATGTCGCTCTGTATCTGTAGTAATTTCTTCTATATAAATCGTCTCTGCAATTTCGGGTAGATTTAGCCGCTTTACAATTCTTGCCACCATTCCGTCAGATGTACCAATTACCAATATACTGGTTGGGCGGGTTTCCCTAATCTTATCCGCCACCTCGTTTCGATGATCATCCTTGGTAAACAGTGCGGTTTTAATTGCACCCACCATGGTGGGTTGCCGTTTTGCCGAAATCCCGGCTACCGCATCGGTTCTATTGATATATAATCCATCATCGATAATGCTCTCAATATCTCGTTCCTTGCAAAGGTTCATGGCTTGGTAACTTTTGCCGGTTCCACTCTTTCCTACCAAAGCATATACTTTCATCTTTACATCTCCTATCTCCTCTGTTATACTCGTATTGTTAATATCATCTTAAAGTAAGGAGGAATTCATTATGGCTTACAAAATTAACGAAGAATGTATCAACTGTGGAGCTTGCGTTAGCGAGTGCCCTGTAGACGCAATCTCTGAAGGCGACGGAATCCACGTAATTGATGCTGATGCTTGCATCGACTGTGGAGCTTGCGCTGACGCTTGCCCTACTGATGCACCTGTTGCAGAGTAATTAAACACGAATAACGAATAACCGTTTCATCAAATGAAACGGTTATTTTCTTTTTTGTTATTCACTTTTGTTCATGTGGTAAGCCAATGAATGCAAGCTATCACTAAGATGCATGTTTTCAAGGGCCACATGAGCCGGTACTTCAATGTCGATAGGGGCAAAGTTCCAAAGACCTCTAACACCGGCAAAGCACAGCTTGTCTGCAACTTCCTGCGCACTATCCTTTGTCGTACATATTATACCAATATCAACGCTGTTTTCCTCAACGTACTCAACAAGTCCCTCGTAGTCCATCACATCGATGTCATTGATTCGAAGACCAATCATCTTGGGGTTAATTTCAAAGATTCCATTGACAATAAACCCAGATTTATAATAATGGGTATAATTCGCAATAGCCTGCCCCAAGTTTCCGGCGCCTACAATAATCATCTTGTACTCCTTGTCCAGCCCTAAAATGGTGCTGATCTCGTTGTACAAATCCTTGACATTGTAACCGTACCCTTGCTGCCCGAATCCGCCAAAGTTATTTAAGTCTTGGCGAATCTGTGATGCTGTATACCCGATCAGTCTGCTAAATTCGTTGGAAGAAATCTTGTCAACGCCTTTTTTCTGCAACTCCTTTAGATACCTTCTGTATCGGGGAAGTCGCTTGATGACCGCATTTGAGATTTTGGTACTTTTGGGCATCTTAGTTTGCCTTTTCTTCTACGTATTTTACGATGTCGCCCACACGCTGGAACTTCTCTGCCTCTTCGTCTGGAACTTCAATGTCAAATTCTTCTTCGATTGCCATAATAATTTCTACAGCATCCAAAGAATCCGCTTCTAAATCTTTCATAAGGTGTGTATCATTATTTACTGCTTCGGCTTCAACACCTAACTGATCAACAATAATGTCTCTAATTTTTTCAAAAGTCATATTAATACCTCCATGTTTCTTAACTTCTCGTTAATTATAGTTTAGCACTCCTCGCATTGCAACCATTTTTGATAAATCTTAGGGAGTTTTTCTTTATTCTCCTGTAATTCTTGGTTCATTTCCTCTAATTTTGCGTAATCTGCCAAGGTTTCTTCCTTGCACATTTCTGCTTCAATTTCTGCGATTTTGCT
>JAVWKI010000023.1:0-3348 GCA_036638575.1 Anaerovoracaceae bacterium
CAATACAAGAGCAAAAAGAGGTAGAAAAGATGAAAATATTTCATGGTATGAGAGAAGTTGCCGGCCAAGCATATTACTCAGTAAAGGGATTGAGAGAAAATGGCATGGATGCTCAGCTGATTTTACGAGATAAATCTCCAATGGCTTATCCTTATGATCGGTGCTTACATATTGATAGAAATGAGAAGTGCAAGCTTCCCCTATTTTTGTGGAAGATTTTTGTAAACTTTATTCAATGCAGCAGGGAATATGAAGTGTTTCACTTTCATTCCGGATACACGCTTTTACCAAAAAATTTAGACCTTCCTAGGCTAAAGCGGAAGAAGAAGCGGATTGTTTTGGAATTTCATGGTTCAGATATTCGTGATGAGCAAATCTTCAAAGAAAAAAACCAATTTGCAGAACGGTTAACCCTGCCCTTTAACAGTGAGCAGCGAGAGTATTTAGGGAAGATTATCAATCGCTATGCCGATGAAATTATTATCCATGATGATGAGCTTTTGGCACATATTCCGGGAAACAAGATGGATCGGGTGCATATTGTGCCGTTGAGAATGGATTTGGATAAATTTCAGCCGGTGGAAGCTTCCTCAGAAGGGGAGAGCGTAGTGATTGCCCATGCACCTTCAAATCGGAAGATTAAGGGAACCATTTATATTGAACAGGCAGTAGAAAACCTAGCCAAAAAATATGACTTAGAGTTTGTTTTGGTTGAAAATATGACCCAAGAACAGGCCATTGAACAGTATCGGAGAGCAGATATTGTCATTGACCAAATGTTGATTGGAACCTATGGCGTTTTTGCCATTGAAACCATGGCTTTGGGCAAGCCAGTGATTACCTATCTGACCGAAGAGATGCAAGCCTCCCTACCGGAGAGCCTACCCATTGTCAGCGGAAACCCAGATACAGTAGAACAGGTATTAGAAGCCCTGATTCAGGACAAGGAGAGAAGGGTGCAGCTAGGTAAGGCAGGAAGAGCCTATGTGGAAACCTATCACGATTGCAACAAGAATGCAAAATTGCTGATGAAGATTTATCAAGGCAAGCACCAACCAAAGGTTGGTAGAGAAGCCTTTGAAGAAGTGGTAGAAAAATAGAAGAAGAAAAGAAAAACGGAGGAAGAACTTTATGCTTGAACGAGAGATGACCGTAAATACAAAGGCAGAAAAAGCAATGATTGTCATTCTTATGGCAGCGATTTTACTGGGAGGGTACCCTATCGGAGGATTTTACTTTGTGGTGTACGGAATAGGAATTACCCTATATCGGGTATTGATTCCCATTATCTTTCTCTACTTTTTTGGGAAACGGATAATGAAGGGAATCAGCCTTGAATTTTATGGGCGATTTTATTTCCTATTTATGGGCTTTCTTATCTTTTGGTGTGCATGGGGAACAGTATTTTGGAAGATTTCGGATTTCTCCGAATACCTTGTGGGTGCAAACGATATTGTCGGTATATTTATGGGAATGTTGAGCATATTCTCTCTATATGAGGCGGCTAAGACCAAGTACGGATTTAAGATTATGGTCAATACCGTTCGAATCCTTGTTGTGGCCATTACCTTAATCGGTGTGGTAGAGCTAGGAATTGGAGAGCATTTATCCACCTCAAAATTTTGTGATGGAGAATATGTAGACCCTATTCGAAAGGCGGTAGAAGGGACTTACCCGGGGAGATTGCGCTTCTACTATGCTACAGGAATTTTTTATAACGTCAATGACCTGTGTGCCTTCTTGGCGGTTTTCTCTCCACTGTTTTTCCCACAGCAGGGGCAGAAGCGTTCAATTAAGCTTTTGTTTTTGCTAGAGCTAGTAATGATGATCCTGATCATCTCAAAGGACGATGCCTGGTTTAGCGTAATGGGCATTATTGCAGCAGGCATAACCTATCTTTTGGTTACCAAAGCGAAGCTGTTTACTTGGATTGGTACTGTCGCTTCCTTCATGGTAATTAAATATTTTATCGTTAAGGTGTTTTATTATATTGTCTATGGAATTTACCTTCTCATTCCGGGGAAGGAGGTGCCTTATGCCATCTCTCTAACGGTAGGAGAAAAGATTTCTGACGAAAGCTTTCAAGCGGTGCTGCGGGCACAGCTAGCCAGTGCCAAGCTAGAGCAAGGCTCTTTTTATACCCGATGGAGCACTTATGTAGAATCTGTAAAGGATTTTTTCCTAGATTCTTATGGCGTGGGATTTGGACCGGCAAGCTTTAGCAACTATATGCTTGAAAAAAACAGCAGTGCCTTACTGCTGAACCCTCATTGCTTCTGGATTGAAGTAATGTTCCAGTACGGGTTAATTGTCTTTGTGGGCTTTGTTGCCCTACTGCTTTATGGGTTTATTCGACTGGTGAAAAAGTATAGGGAAACAGGACGTGTGGAATACGCCTTGATTATGGCCATGGATATGGGACTGGTCTTTGCTTCCTTTGCACCAAGTAGCTTCCTCGGCTATGAGTATTTATGGCTACCTATTGGATTGACGTTGGCGTTCTCTACCATTACCTTAGAGAAACAGAAGGGGAAACGATAATCATGTTGGAAGAAAAACTAAGAGTTGATTCAACCGTAGAACAAATCATTGTTGCATTAACTGCGGCAGTGATTTTGTTGGGTTATTATCCTATTGGACAGCTTGAACTGAAATGGGACAATTTAGATATTACCTTTTACCGTATTGCCATAGTCGTTTTGTTTCTTTATTTTGTGGTGCGGCGAATTGTGCTAAAAATAGAAAAAAAGTATTATTCAAAGATTTTCTTTTTCTTTGTTTTTACCATGGTTCTTTGGTTCTTTTGGGGGAAATTCTTCCTGTACAAAAATGACTATGTGGATTTGATTTTGGGACAAAACCAAATTTTTACCGTATTAATGGGCTTACTGAGTGTCTACTGTATTTATGAAAGCTGTCACACCAAGGAAGGCTTATCCATTATCTTCTGGACAACAAGAATCGTGGTGGTAGGACTAACGGCCTTTGCCGTGGTAGAGATGAGTACGGATTTTCATCTCATGGTTTCTAAGCTTTCTGATCCAGCCTATTTGGAACTGATCAACAGTACCTTAGAGGAAAACTTTATGGCCAAGATGATTTCCTATAATGCCTCGGCGATCTTCTATAATGTAAACGATTTTTCTGCATTTTTGGTTATTTTTTCCCCCTTGTTTTATCCGCAAAAAAAATATAAGCGGTGGGTTAACGGGATTTTCATTGGGGAATTAATTCTGCAGGTTTTAATTTTTTCCAAGAATGACGCTTGGATTTGTACCTTATCCATGTTAATCGGGGGTATCGCTTACCTGATTTTATCCAAGGCCAAATGGAAAACCTGGCTAATTA
>JAVWKI010000023.1:3358-8470 GCA_036638575.1 Anaerovoracaceae bacterium
TTTTGCAGTGGCCAAGGCCTTTTCAATCAAAGTATTCTACGGCCTGGTTTGCCTTATCTATGCACTGATTCCGGGAAAAGCTGTGCCAGAGAAGATTTTTATTTTATTTAAAACCGGAGGCTTTAGCTTTTCAGCAGCCATGGAGGAGCAATTGGTCAAGGCTGAGGACGGAACAGGATCAGTATTTACCCGAATTAACACCTACATGGATACCATAAAGGAAACCTTTACCCAGTCTTACGGCCTGGGCTTTGGACCTTCAAGCTATACCGGGTATATGTATGAACGTAACGATCCCGCATTGCTGGTTAGTCCCCATTGCTTCTGGACAGAAATTCTATTTCAGTATGGTGTCATTGTCTTTGCCTGCTTCCTTGGTGCCTTAATTTACTGCTTTGTACGGCTAATTAAACAATACCAACAGACACAGCGGCAAGAGTATTTGTTGATTCTGATCATGGATCTCATCTTTGTCTTTGCCTGCTTTGCATCCAGTAGCTATTTGCAGTTTGAATACCTTTGGTTGCCGGTAGGAATTTCCCTTGCGTTTTCTAGTATTCGATTGGAAAAAGCTCCGCGATAATGGCAATAAATTATTTGAATGTCAACCAAAAATGAAAATGCCCCAAAACTTTCAAAACATTAGCACCGATTTTTTCGGTGCTTTTTTAAGGGAGCAAGTATTATCAAGGTAATCATCCGGCAATGATTGGTCTTGCTTAGCGGTGATCTATAGATGGCTTGCCTTGCTCAGAGGTAATTTGCCCTTGGTTGAGCTTGCCCCGGAGATAATCTGGAGATGGCTGGAAATGCCTTGCCTTGCTCAGAGGTGATCGACCCTTGGTTGAGCTTGCCCCGGAGATAATCTGGAGATGGCTGGATTGGAGCTGAGAAGTTTGGTGAAATGAAGGCCGGAAACGATATTTTTTTTTCGGCTGTGGCCGAAGCAGAATAGATCGCGGTTTTTTGCACCCTTTGGCCTAAAACGGCCCTTCAAATGCAAAAAACATAAGTACTTATACATACAAAAAAATGTTTATACATTAAGCGTAACTGCCAGTCAGGTTGGGAACGATCAAGACTAGGCCAAAGTCCAAAACCCCAAGGATTTTGCATTTCTAACGCTGAAATCGGCCAAAGGGTGCAAAAATTTGCATTTGAACCCCCGAAAAAACGGAAAGGGTGCAAAAAAGAACGTTTGGTTATTTTTACCAATTTTGGAAAATTTATAATTTGGGATGGCTTTGATAAATTTGTAAAAGTTGGCACGCTTCTTGCTGTGTGAACCAAGCCTCATGCTGCTACTTCTTGCTCAGTGCCCAAAGATTCATGACTATTTCTTCGTGCTCAGCGCACCAAGCTTCATGCTGATACTTCCATCTCAGCGTGCCAAGCTTCCTATTCATTACTTACCTTGTTCTTTGATGCTAGGCTTTGGCGACCAACTAAAGGGCAGGTGTGTACAAATAGTAGCTACTGGCTTTTTTATAACATAGGAAATATCGATTGCGTGGCATTTCCTATGTTTCAAAGAAAGTACCTTACAAAGCGTCGCCCCTTGCGGGCGACATGTGTGCATAGGAATCTTTGATTCTGTTATGCACACTTTTTTTATGATTTGATATTTTTCCTTTTTTATCATTGTTAAAATTATCTTTCTAATAATGCTCGGTTTTTATTGTTTGTTCATTCTTAATTCTATCTTTCTAATGAGAATACACCTCTATTTATTCGTATGAAGGTATATCCTACTATAGAGGAGATGCTTTTGGGATATTTGCTCAACGGATATATTCGGACATTATCATATTTGGTTCATACGGGATAATGGCAATAAATTGTTTGAATTGACAGAAGTTAATGAACAATGATAGAATGACCGAAAGAATAGGAAGAAAAGATTCGTTGATTAAGATTTCTCTGTTTTTTGGTTAGATCTACCTTTTGTAGAGGGAACAAAAAATGTTGTGAAAAGGAGGCAAGTGCGATGAAGAAGAAAAACATATTGATACTGACAGGTGGTTTGGTTATCGCTTTGGGAACAGTAGTGGCTTTTGCAGCAAACAATACAGATAATCCTTCCTACACAAGTCCAGAGATGGCTCAATTTCTGATAGACTATCCAGACACTGCTAAGTATTGGCCTAATGAATACGGTTATGTACCGTGGCCAGAAAAGTATTTTCCTAAGGAAGAAACGGAACAGCTAAGAGAAAGTATAAAGATAAAGGAGTAGGCGTTTATTATGTCTATAGACCGTAAATTTGTTTTTAATGTAGCAGAAAATTGAGAAAGGTAAATAAAATGGATAAAAGCACAAAATTAAAGATAACAATTGGATATGGAATAACAATAATTACCGCCGTATATGTTGCGGTAAAGGGCAGATTTTTTTTGGCAGACGTCGATGGTTTTGCCTTTACATTATTACTTTTCTGGGCATTGATGGTTGTTGTAATTTTGACCTCATCGATAATACTAGGAACTGTAAAAAGTAAGATAAAATGGCTACACCCAATACTTTGCTGGTTAATATTTCTTGCGATAGCTTTATTGGTGTATAGAAACCTTAGCTTTGCAGAAATACCTTCAACTCTAATTTATCCAGCGGTTTCCATAGGTGGACTTTTTATTGGTAAGGGCGTATCCACGCGCAAACAGAGACTATCCGCTGATTAATTTCAGTTTTGGTGAGTTATTTTGTTAGAAGGAAGGCAAATAAGAGCCGAAAAGAAAATCAATAAGAATCTGTATAGGCCGGGCGCCCAAATGATGTTTGGATGTCCGGCTTAATTCATGAAAAAGGCGGATAAATACTTTGTTTGTAGAAGAGAACGTGGTATAATATATAGACAAATAGTATGAATAAGAGGAGAAATCATACCATGAATATGATCGATATAATATTGAAAAAAAGAGATGGCGGAAAACTTTCTAAGGGAGAAATTGAATTCTTTGTGGAAGGTTATACTGCAGGCAGGATTCCTGATTATCAAGCATCTGCGCTGCTGATGGCCATCTTTTTTAATCAACTGGAAAAAGAAGAAATCGTCAATTTAACTGATGCCATGCGTCGATCGGGAGATATAATTGACCTTTCACCCATTCACGGGATTAAGGTGGACAAACATAGCACTGGTGGTGTAGGGGACAAGACAACGCTCATTGTGGCACCTTTGGCGGCCGCTTGCGGTGTTCCCATTGCCAAGATGAGTGGAAGGGGTCTTGGATTTACCGGCGGAACCGTGGACAAGATGGAGTCGGTTCCCGGCTTGCAGACTGTCTTAACGCCAGAGGCCTTTATCCACAAGGTCAATGAAATTGGCATTGCTGTTATTGGACAGACGGCACAAATCGCCAAGGCGGATAAATTGCTTTATGCCTTGCGGGATGTAACCGGTACAGTGGATATTCCGGGACTAATTGCTTCTAGTGTCATGAGCAAGAAGCTGGCCGCAGGAAGCGATGCCATTGTTCTTGATGTAAAATGCGGAAAAGGCGCATTTATGCACCACAAGGAAGATGCCGTTCATTTAGGCCAATTAATGGTAGACATCGGCAATGCTGCCGGGAAGTCTACTGTTGCAGTGGTTACCGATATGAATCAGCCTTTGGGTTATGCAGTTGGAAATTCCTTGGAAGTGATAGAGGCTATTGAAACGCTCAAAGGACTTGGCCCTACGGATATTACCCAGCTATCCATTTATTTAGCTGGGCTAATGATCTATCTAGGAGGAAGAGCAGCCTCGCCGGAAGAGGGAAGAGAACAGGCAGCCTCAGCCCTAGAAACCGGTAGCGGCCTAGAGAAGCTAAAGGAATTCATCCTTTCTCAAGGTGGAGATGCAAGGGTAATTGAGGATTATTCTCATTTCCCTCAGGCAAAAGCACAGCAGGATGTAGTTTCCGATAAAACTGGTTATGTAAACCAATTAGATGCGGGGATTATTGGCAGTGCTTCCCAGCATTCCGGTGCAGGAAGGGCAACCAAAGAGGAGGAAATTGATTTGGCTGCTGGGATTTTTCTTCATAAAAAAATTGGAGACTATGTTCAGGCAGGAGAACCGCTAGCTACGGTCTATGGTGCTACCCCAGAAAAGCTAATCTCGGCAGCAGAGGAATGTCAAGCTGCTTATGTCATTGGGGAAGAGCAGCCGCAGCAGCCAGCATTAATTAAAGAACTAGTAGGAATTGTGAAAAAATAGTATTGAGGAGGAGAATCAATGAACAAAACAGGAGGTCGCCGTGTTTTTGCGGCACTGATTGCAGTGGTGATGTTTTTTTCTGTGTTTAGTGCGGTTTCATTAACTGCAGCTAAGGCGGAAACAAC
The DNA here is from genome assembly GCA_036638575.1 of Anaerovoracaceae bacterium. Classification (GTDB taxonomy): domain Bacteria; phylum Bacillota; class Clostridia; order Peptostreptococcales; family Anaerovoracaceae; genus JAXGRD01. The sequence continues at coordinate 7,686 of JAVWKI010000023.1, forward strand.
GGAAACAAAATACTCACCGACGAGGATAGGAACGGCAACGGAAGCGGTATATTTGCGTGGTGGAGCATCCATGAATACCTATCCCGTAGCAACAATTTATGGAGGAGATACGGTTAATGTCTATTCAAAAATTCTTTCGGAAGGTAGGACATGGTACAAGACTACTTATGGTGGTCAATGGGCCTATGTTCCGGCAGAATATATGACGGTACCGGGAGGAGATGATCCTCCGCCATTACCTGAGCCGGACAGCGTAACCCCTTATTCGCCGGCAAAGGATGGTGTGGTGAATGCAGAAGTAAATGTAAGAACCGGGTGGAGTACAGAGGCACCGGTAAAAGGAACCCTTCCCACAGGCACCAATATTAAGGTTTACGCCTTAGTAAAGGCAAAGGGCAGCGCCTGGTATAAGACAACCTATGGCGGTCAATGGGCTTATGTTTATGCAAAGAATATTACGGTAGCAGGAGATGAGCCGGAAGACAATATTGTGGAAACCCCATACTCTCCATATAAGTCAGGGGTGACCAGTGGAAACGGAGCCGTTCGAAGAAGTCCATCAAACAGCAGTAGTGTAATTGATAATTTTGGAAGCGGAGCAAAGATTACGGTTTATGCACTGGTAACCAATGGAAGTGCAAAATTCTACAAGACAACCTATGGTGGACAGTGGGCATACATTTCTGTTTCAGAGGTAGCCCTTGAAGGAGAAGACAATATTGTGGAAACTCCATACTCTCCATATAAGTCAGGGGTGACCAGTGGAAACGGAGCCGTTCGAAGAA
>JAVWKI010000023.1:8570-14985 GCA_036638575.1 Anaerovoracaceae bacterium
GCGGAGCAAAGATTACGGTTTATGCACTGGTAACCAATGGAAGTGCAAAATTCTATAAGACAACCTATGGTGGACAGTGGGCATACATTTCTGCTTCAGAGGTAGTCCTTGATGAAAATGGAAATGTTGTCGTTACGCCGTTTTCGCCTTACAAAGAAGGGGCAGTTAGTGTAACTACCTATATCCGAAGCGGCCCAACCAATAGCCACAGTGTGGTAGGGACCTTGTCCAAGGACACGCCCCTAACCCTTTATGCAAAGACAAGTGCAGATGGGGTGACCTTCTACAAGATTACTTATGGTGGACAGTGGGCATATATTCCTACCGACTGTGTGACCATGAATTCAGGTATGGAAATGACCAATGCAGAATTTGAAAAATATTTGACGGCCCAAGGCTTCCCAGAGTCCTACAAGGTCAAGCTGAGAGCCCTTCATCAGAAGCATCCGACCTGGGTATTTAATGCACAGCAAACCGGAGTTTCTTGGGGAGTAGCCGTAAACGAAGAGGCAACGCCTGCGGGACACGCCTTAGTGGAGCCAAGCTCACCGCCATCATGGATAGCTGATCCGGATACCAACTACGATGGACGATGGAAACAGGCGACCAATCAAGTTATTGCCCACTTCATGGACCCAAGAAACTTCCTTGATGATGCAGGGGTATACCAATTCCTAGATCAACGGTTTAATGAAGAAGCGGATAACACCAACAATATTTGGAATATTGTGCGAAGAAATAATTGTTTTATGAATAACAGCAACTATGTATATTCCCTATACAATGCAGGAAAAGCTTCTGGAGTAAACTCTTCTGTGTTGACGGCTATGGTGATTATGGAGCAAGGCTGGAGAGGTGGCAGCCCGCTAATTAGCGGAGAAAGCGGCTACTATAACCACTTCAATGTGGGTGCCTACCATGCAGGAGGGATGACCTCCATTGAGCGAGGACTTTGGTATGCTAGCGGTGGCGGAGGAACCTCTTTTGGCCGACCATGGACAACCATTGAGAAATCTATTGCAGGAGGCGGTCTATTCTATGGCAGCAGTTATATTCAGAATGACCAATACACCTTCTACACCAAGAAGTTTAATGTAATGAATGGGGCCGGAAACATCGGAGATCATGAGTATTCTACATCCATCACCGCAGCCAACGGAGAAGGACAGCTGTTAAAGATGGCTTATGCGTCTGATGACACCAACCTAGTATTCTGGATTCCTGTCTTTGGCAATATGCCGTCGGCAACACCATTACCATAAGGTTGGAAAGAAGGAGGAGGAGAATGAGATGAAAAAGTTTTTAGCCGCAATGTTAATTGCTCTACTGTTAATTCCCACAACAATCTTTGCCGATGTGGCAACCATAGAGATTAGTGGAGATAACCTAGCAGTAGGAGAAACCAAAACCATTACGATTACCTTCAAAGGAGAAAAGCTAGGAAGAGTAGATGCGGATCTTACCTATGATCCATCGATGCTCAGCTACCTTGGAGGAGGAAACAATACAGGAGGAGATACAGGAAATGTTGTGCTAAAATTGGCAGGAACAGGAGAAGACATAGTATTTCACTTACAATTCAAGGCCCTAAAAGAAGGGGATTCTTCCATTAGTGTACAGCCTAGAAATCTCTACAACCTAGATGAAGAGTCTATGGGAACCTCGGTGGAAGCCAAAACCGTCACTATCACAGGAACCCCTGCAGTGCAGGAACCTCAGGTAGACAGCGGAGCAAATGGTGAGACAGAAAAACCTAAGGAAGACAAAGATAAGAAGAAGGAAAATGAGAAAAAAGAAACTTCCTTTCTTGGCGGATATTGGTTATATGGACTGATCGGAGGAATTGCACTTCTGATTATCATCATTGCCGGGATTCTTATGGCAAAGAAAAAAGCAAAAAGAAGATAGAACAAAGAGAAAAGAATAAAACCAAAAAGTACAGGTGAGACAGAAGTGGTCAAGCCTGTACTTTTTTAGTAGTAGCCTTTTTTCTACAAAAGGCTTCCTGCAAGGGTGTGGAAACAACTTCACAAGAGGAGTAGGATTTGCTATACTGATGGTATACGGTCAAGATGTGCCGTATTGCAGAAATGGAGTAAGAAAGTGGAATATATTATCGATTACAATATAGCATCAATGTTATACTTAGGTGTAATTTTATGGTTCTATTTGGTGCAAAAGGAAATCCCCAACTTGCGGAGCAAAATATATAAATGGATGTTGATCAATGGCTTTGTTTCTGTAACGATGGAAATCGGAACGGTGGTCATCCAGCGGAATGTTGTCTTTGCAACGCCCGTTATTCCTTGGACACTAAATGTTTTATTTTTAATTTCTATTCAGCTGGCAACATTTTTGTTTTTTCTTTATGCGAGAATTCTTACCGGTTCGCGAAAGGGCAGAACGAAGGGTGGACAAGTCCTGTTCTTACTTCCCTTTGCGTTGGCCATGCTGACCTTACTTGCATCCCTCTTTGGAGAGGTTTCTGCCTTTTATATTGATGAAAACTTTGTTTATCAACAGGGAAGCTTACATTTTGTCCTGTATTTAGTGGGCGGATTTTACTGTTTAAATAGCATATTCATGCTATTTACTACAAGAAATGAAATCGAGAAACGGAAGAAGATTGTGATTTACTTTTTCCTTAGTCTTTCTTTCCTGGCGATGATCATTCAATTTTTATATCCCCAATACTTGCTCAATGCCGGGGCAAATGCCTTGGCGCTATTGATTATCTATTGTGGCCTTGAGCTGCCGGGAGACAATATCGATTCTCTTACCGGAGCATTTAACCGAGGGGCAACCACAGAGGTTTTGCAAGAGCTTTATGAGCAAAACAAAAAATTCTCTTTGCTTATTTTTTCCATGAAGGGCTTTAAAAATGTGAACCAGCAGCTTGGACACAAGACGGGAGATGTTATCCTTAAACGAGTGTATGAGGAGCTGAGTAGGGCTTATCCGGGGTGTCATGTTTTTCGTAGCTATGGAGATACCTTTGGGGTGATTCTGCGCAACAAGGTCATGGGGCTTTCTGCTTTGGAAGGCTGTTATGGGCATTTTCCTACGGTTTGGGATATTGGAGAGGCCAAGGTTCATGTTGGGTGTAGAGTGGCTGGGATTAACAGCCAGTACTGTGAGGATGCTGCGGCATTAATGACAACCTTTGACTATGTTATGGAAGAGTTTCATCAAAGTGAGTCTCAGAGCCTTTTGCTGGTCAATGAAGCCTTTTATGAGCAGTGCTTTCAGCGAAGCAAAACGGAGAACGCTTTGGAGGAGGCCATTGACAAGGATGCCTTGCAGGTGTATTACCAGCCGATTCACAAGAATAGCACCAGTGTGGTTTCATTAGAAGCCTTGGCGCGATTAATTGATCCGGAGCTAGGGTTTATTTCTCCGGAGATTTTCATTCCCGCCGCAGAGAAAAATGGCCTGATTATCAAGCTAGGAGAGCAGGTGCTCCACAAGGTTTGTGGATTTATTAAAGGAAATAAGGAGGCCCTAGCTTCCATTGAATATATTAGCGTGAATTTGTCCATGTCTCAGTGCATGAAGGAAAATTTGGTAGAGGATCTGTACCAGATTGTTTGTCTTTATGGGGTAGAGCCGGAGAAGATTTGCTTTGAAATTACAGAAACTGCCTCGGCAGATTCCTTTATCTTGGTGCGGCAGACCATGGAAGCTTTTGTGGAGAAGGGATTCCGCTTTTCGCTAGATGACTTTGGAACCGGGTATGCAAACTTCCAATATATTTCCGAGCTGCCCTTTGCCAACGTAAAGTTAGATAAATCTTTGCTTTGGTCAGCTATGCATAACGCAAAAAGAATGAAGCTATTGTCTGGCGTTGCCGGAGTCATTCATAATTTGGATCTTTGCACAGTGTGTGAAGGCGTGGAAACAGAGGAGCAAATCGAAATATTAAAGGAAATTAATATACAGCTATATCAAGGATTTTTCTATTCTAAGGCGCTTCCGGAAGGGGAACTACTGGAGTATTTGGCCAAGCTAAAAAAAGAGTAAAGGCTTAGAACCTAGAAAAAAGAGGAAGGATTGAAATGAAAAAAACGAAAGCAGAGAAACAAGAGGATTTTTTTGAAAAGCTACAAGGACTATCCTCCTTTAAGCGGTACTGTATTATTTTTATCGGTGCCATTTGTCAGGTGTTGTTTTCCTTGTCGGTATTTATCTATTTGAAGCTTTACCTTCTTGTGGCAGTCTGTCTGATGGGGGGCGTGGTCTTCCTTTTATTGCTGAAATTATCTGGGACAAAGAAGTTTACCACGATGTTTTACGGAATATTGACCTATGCGGTAATCTTTGAGCTGTCTACGGCCTATTTTGTAGACTGGAGCTTTGGATTTCAAGACTACCTCTTTGTTCTTGTCCCCTTAAGCTTTACCTTCATTTATACGGTGGAGAATTTTGAAGAAATTATGTTTCATGCGGTGAAGTGCTTTGGAATCATTTTGGCCTGCTATGTGATCAGTAGCGGAATCAACCAAAGCATGCAGCCGGTGAATTCGGCTTCCACCTCGGTGATTTCTCTGGTAAGCAATGTGAACGGAATGCTGATTTTTTTCATGCTGCTCAGCTACATGCTTCTGTTTGTGCTAGAGCTTTATATCAGCAACAAGCAGCTTACGGATCAGGCACGAATGAAAATGGAGAGCCAGAGAGTGAGAATGATGCTCAGCCAAATCAAACCTCATTTCATGTACAACACCCTAAGTGCCATAGAAGCACTAATTACCCTAGATCCAAAGATGGCAAAACATCTGATTTACCAGTTTTCCAGATATATGAGAACCAACATTGATAGCTTAAGTTATGATGAGCTGATTTTGTTTGAACAAGAGCTACAACACGTAAATGCTTATGCAGAAATAGAATCTCTTCGCTTTGGTCTAGGAACGGTGCTAGAGTATGATATTCGGACAAAAAACTTTTCCTTGCCTCCGCTAACCCTACAACCAATTGTAGAAAACGCCGTTAAATACGGTATTCGTGGCGGCAGCGGAACGGGCAAGGTGGTTGTCTTTACCGAGGAGCGAGAAGACGGATTTTATATTCGGGTAAGCGACAATGGAAAAGGCTTTGATGTTGAATCCCTAGAGAAGAAAACCGACTCGGCAGGACTGAAAAATGTAGAGTTCCGCCTAAGATATATGTGCGAGGGAACCTTACACGTGGATAGCGTTCAAGGAGAGGGTACCACCGTTGAAATCTTCATACCAAAAAAAGAGCAGAAATCAGAAATTTTTATTGAAAAAGAGCAAGAAACTGAAAAAAAGATAAAGAATACATAAATAATATTATGGTAAACAAAAAGACTGATTTGCCATAGAATGGAGGAAAAGATGAAATTTATTTGTTACCCAAAATGTTCAACTTGCAAAAAAGCAGAGAAATGGTTACAAGAAAAAGGATTAACTTATACCTTTCGGGATATAAAAGAAGAGAACCCGAAAGAAGAGGAATTAAAGGCGTGGCATGAAAAAAGTGGACTTCCGCTAAAGCGGCTGTTTAATACCAGTGGACTGAAGTATAAGGAACTGGGACTTGCCAAAACCCTTTCTACCCTTTCAGAGGCAGAGCAGTTTGCCTTGCTAGCCACAGACGGGATGCTGGTCAAGCGACCGCTTTTGGTTGGGGAGGACTTTGTTCTCATCGGATTCAAGGAAAAGGAATGGGAGGAATATCTCTCCGGGAAATGACCTTGTAGGCAAGGGAAAGGGAAAAGAAATGATTAGAGTAATGAAAAATGAGCGTATGGGGAAAAGTGATTTAGGCTGGCTAAACAGCTCCTTTCATTTTTCTTTTGCAGAGTACTATAATCCAAGCAACATGAATTTTGGAGTACTAAGGGTAATCAATGACGATCGGGTTGCGCCAAACAGCGGTTTTCCTACTCATCCTCATGAGAATATGGAAATTGTCAGCTATGTTGTTGATGGTGTGCTTACCCATCGGGACAGCATGGGAAATGAGCGGGAGCTTACGCGAGGACAGGTGCAGTACATGAGTGCGGGAAACGGAGTTACCCACAGCGAATACAACCTGACCGATGCGCCCCTAAGATTTTTACAGATTTGGATTTTTCCGGACAAGGCGGGATATACACCCAATTATGGAGATTACCCCTATGAATGGAAGGATCGAGAAGATCAGTGGTTGCAAATTGTCTCCGGCGGGGAAGGTGAGGCGGCTCCGGTGAAGCTTCACCAAGACATGAATATTTCCGTTATCAGCCTATCTCCGGGCAAGACAGCAGAATATTCCCTAGAACAGGGAAGACAGGCCTATCTCGTACAGATAGAAGGAGAAGGACAGATTAATGGCAATGCCCTAAATCCGGGAGACGGAGTAGAGGTGGTAGAGGAGGAACAGATCCTGCTAAAGGCGCAGACCCTTTCCC
>JAVWKI010000024.1:0-12238 GCA_036638575.1 Anaerovoracaceae bacterium
GCCATGGTGATGATTACCGGTATTTACCTTATTGCGGCAGGGGTAATGGTGATTTTCTCCGGAATAAAGTTAAAGGATTTATAAGCCATGATTCCTTTATCAACAAAGATGCGGCCCACCGGCTTAGATGAATTTGTGGGACAAAGTCACTTCCTATATCCAGGCTCCCTGCTGTATAACGCAATAAAGAATAAAAAATTTGATTCTGCTATTTTTTTCGGTCCTTCGGGAACGGGGAAGACAACCTTGGCAAGGATTGTGGCCAAGGAAATGGATGCAGAGTTTGTAGAAATCAATGCTTCTTCTACAGGAACGAAGGAACTAAAGGACCTAATTTCCAACGCAAAGATGAAGTTTTTTGGCTTGCAAAAAGAAACCACCTACGTCTATGTAGATGAGTTTCATCGGTGGAACAAGCTTCAGCAGGACTCCTTGTTAAAGGCTTTGGAGGAAGGGGTTTTGCGGTTTATCGGGAGCACTACAGAAAATCCTTACTTTGCCGTAAATAATGCGATTTTAAGCCGGGTACGCAGTGTTTATGAATTTAAACGGCACACAAAGGAAGAACTTCAACTGCTCCTTAGCCGGACGTTAAATGATAAGGAGAAGGGGCTGGGGAATTTAAATCTTTCTTATCAAGAGGCTGCCCTTGGAATTTTGGCGGATATGGCCGGAGGGGATGCACGAATTGCCCTAGATACCCTAGGCTTCATTGTAGATAATCTCAAGGAGGGGGGAGAAATCACCCAAGGGGTTATTGAAGAAGCTATGCAGCGACGGGCAACCTTTTATGACAAAAGTGAGGATAAGTACAACCTTCTTTCTGCCTTGCAAAAATCTATTCGCGGAAGCGATCCGGATGCATCCATTCACTATTTGGTTCGCCTAATTGAAGGGGGTGCAGATATCCAGATGATTGGCCGCAGACTGATGGTTATTGCCAGTGAAGATGTGGGGATGGCCTATCCCAATGCAATTTCTATTGTAACCTCTTGCGTTAAGGCAGCGTTGATGGTGGGCTTTCCTGAAGCGGAAATCAACCTGGCACAGGCGGTAATTCTCATGGCCTCAGCGCCCAAATCCAATCGTGCCTATGCTGCACTTTTGGCGGCAAAGAGAGATTTGCGCAGCAAGGGAATGGGGGATATTCCGCCACATATTAAGGATGCCCATTACAGCGGAGCCAAGGACAGAGGAATTGGCCTAAATTACCAATATCCTCATGATTTTGGTGGTTATGTGGAGCAGCAGTATTTGCCGGATCACCTACTGGGCAGTCGGTATTACGAACCTACAGAAAACGGAAATGAGTCATCCTTTAAGAAGTATTTGGAGAGTTTGAAAAAAAGATGAAAACAATAATCAGAGCACCCCATTCCGGATTTTGCTTTGGCGTAAAACAAGCCATTGAAAAAGCGGTTGCGGTAAAAAGTGAAAAAGAAATTAATACTTGCGGACCCCTAATTCATAATAAGCGGGTAATTGAAAAGCTCAAGGCCTTGGGAATTGGCGTGGTGGATTCTCCAAAGGATGCCCCAGAGGGGTCGGTAATTATTGTTCGATCTCATGGAGAGCCGGAACGGTTTTATCGGGAGGCAGAGGCGCGCAATTTAGAGGTTGTGGATGCAACCTGCCCCTACGTGGTGCGGATCCATGGCCTAGTGGCCGGAGCATATAAGGAGGGGAAGCAAATTGTCATTGTTGGAGACAGGGAGCATCCTGAGGTAATTGGCATTAATGGACGCTGTGAGGATAAGGCTGTGGTCATTAGCAGCGGCGCTATGGCAGAAGCTTTGTTTGAACAAAACCAAGGAAAGGTATTACTGGAAAACCCGGTATTTTTGGTGGCACAAACAACTATTCAAAAAGAAACCTTAGAAGACGTAAAAGCAGTTTTTGCCCGCAAGGGTGTCGTGGCAGAGGTGAAAAATACCATTTGTAATGCCACAACAGAGCGGCAAAAAGGATGTAAGGAAGCAGCAGAAAAATCAGAGCTAATGTTGGTCATCGGGGATGTAACTAGTTCCAATACCAAGAAGTTATACGATATTGCCAAAAAAACATGTAAAAACACGTACTTTATTGAAAATAAAGCGGATTTACCATTGAAAGAAATCCAAAAATATAATAGAATAGGTATTGCGGCAGGCGCATCAACACCTGAAGACGCAATTAAGGAGGTTATTGCTAACATGAGTGAACAAACACTTGAAAACGAATTAACAATGCAGGACTTTATGGAGGAGATTGACAAGTCATTAAGACTTCCAAGATCCGGAGAGCTAGTAATCGGCAAAGTCCACCAAGTTACAGACAAGGAAATTATCGTTAACCTTGGATGTAAGAAAGACGGAATTATTCCGCTAGACGAAATCTCATTGGAAGGAGACCGAAAGCTTACTGATTTGTATAGCGAGGGCGACGAAATTCAAGCCAAGGTATTAAAGACCGACGATGGCGACGGAACAATTCTGCTTTCAAAGAAGAAATTAGAAGCAGGCGAGCATTGGGAAGAAATCAACCAGGCTCTTGAGGATAAAACATTAATTGATGTTGACGTTGTTCGCCAGGTAAACGGCGGTGTAATCGCAACGTACAAGGAAGTATCCGGATTCATTCCTCTTTCACAGCTATCAGACAGATTTGTGGAAGATTCATCAGAGTTCGTAGGACAGACACTAACGGTAAGAGTTTCCAGAGTAGACCCACGAAGAGGCAAAGCTGTATTCTCACACAAGGCACACTTGAACGAAGAGAGACAGAAGGCACTAGAAGAGATTTGGGAAAACATCCACGTTGATGATATCGTAGAAGGTACAGTAATGAGATTTACTGATTACGGTGCATTCGTAGACATCGGCGGAATCGACGGCTTACTTCACATTTCAGAAATTTCATGGGGCAAATTAAAGCATCCACAGGAAGTTCTGAGCATCGGCGAGAAAATTACTGTTAAGGTACTTTCAATGAACGCTGAAAAAGGCAAGATTTCACTTGGTCTTAAACAGACTCAGCCTGAACCTTGGACAGTTATCGATGAAAAATATCACGTTGGTGATGTTGTCAAAGGTAAGGTTGTTCAGATTAAGGAATATGGTTGCTTCGTAGAGCTAGAACCAGGTCTTGACGGACTTGTTCACATCTCAGAAGTAAATCATAAGAGAGTTGCAAATATCAATGACGAACTGAATGTTGGTCAGGAAGTAGATGCAAAGATTCTTGAGATCGACAAAGAGAGAAAGAGAATCAGCCTTTCTATTAAGGAAACTTTAGACGCTCCAGCAGAAGATGCAGCGGACGAAGTTGCTGAAACAGAAGAATAATTCTGAATAAGAAGACGATAAGGGAGACAGATCATTAAGATCTGTTTCTTTTTTTGCTATCTAATTTAGCCGGTCGGAAGTTAGCAGGTTGGAGGGAACAGCTGGTTGAGCAGGCTTTGAATGTAGTCCTGATGTAAATTCTCCTTTTTCCAAACAGCAGAAATATCATGGAACACAGAAAAACCCTCGATGGGAATTTCGACCAAGGATTTTTTCAGCAAAAGATCTTCCACCGCACGCTTATAGAGGAAGGTGATGCCACAATTATCGGAAACCAAGTTGATGATGGCGTTCATATTTCCTATGGTGGTTATTTTTTCAAAGGAAGATACAGAAAGGGAATGGGCCTCTAATGCCTGTTCAAGAATTTTTCTTGTACCGGAACCCGGTTCTCGCAGGATCAACCGTTGGGTCAACAGGGACTCTAGAGTGAGGGGACCGGGAAAGGGTAGGTGGTCAGGGGCACAAATGGGGATGAACTCCAGCTGAAATAAAGGCTGATGGGCATAGGTGGACTTTGGAAAATCTCCTTCCAAAATTGCAAAATCAATTTGCCCTAAATCTAGCTTTGCCAGCAATTCCTTGGTGTTGGATACGGTTACCGTAACCTCTGTATCCGGGTTTTCTTGAAGGTATCGTCCGATTGGCCTTGAAATCATAAATTCCCCTACCGTAAGGGTTGCGCCCATATTGATAATATTGTTTCGACTTTTAATGATGCGTAGCTGATCCTTCAGCTGTTTTTCGTTATTGCGCATGGACGAAAGGCTTTCATAAAGAAGTTGACCATATTTGGTTAGGTGAAAATGCTTTCCCTCAAATTGAAACAAGGGGGCATGATAATATTCCTCCAAGTGTTTAATGTGCATAGAAACTGCAGGTTGGGTAATATTTAAGATTTTGGCCGCCTTGGTGAAGTTTAGCACCTTGCACACGGTCAAAAACGTTTCTACCTTAATATCTAACATCTTCGCTCCTCCAATCATAAGTATATATTATCATAACATAAAAAATAATAAGTAGCAATTATCGTAAAGATAGGGTATTCTTTTAGCGTAGGATAAAAATTAATTCACGAAATTAATTACCTAGGACAGGATTGAAGGGGAACCCGATTTATCTCGGTACCCAATTGCTGAAGTAGATAGGAGAAAAAAATGAACGCAATGAAAAAAAATAGCTATGGCGTGCTATTGTGCTTGGTAATTGCCTTACCTTGCAGCTTCTTAGGAAAGCTATTCCCCATAATCGGAGGGCCGGTTATGGCGATTTTGGTGGGGATGATCATCGGAATGTTCTTTAAGATTAGCGGAATTTTTTCTGCAGGAATTCGATTTACCGCAAAGAAAATTTTACAATATGCGGTAATTCTTTTGGGTTTTGGATTGAATCTGACCGTAATTATTAAGACCGGGGCACAGTCTCTGCCCATTATTTTGGCCACCATTGGAACGTCCCTAGTTCTTGCCTATGTGCTCCACAAGGCTATGCATATTCCGGGGAAAATTTCTACCCTGGTGGGGGTGGGCTCCTCAATTTGCGGCGGCTCAGCCATTGCGGCACCAGCGCCGGTAATTTGTGCAGATGATGAAGAAGTAGCACAGGCAATTTCGGTAATTTTTTTCTTTAACGTGCTAGCGGCAATTTTATTTCCGCTTTTGGGAACTTGGCTAGGATTTTCCCACACCTCAGGAGAAGCCTTTGGAATCTTTGCCGGGACGGCGATAAATGACACCTCTTCGGTAACTGCGGCTGCCTCAACCTGGGACAACCTCTGGATGCTGGGCTCAGAAACCTTAGACAAGGCCGTTACAGTCAAGCTGACAAGAACCCTTGCCATTATTCCCATCACCTTGGTCTTGGCCTTTGTAAGAGTGAAACGAGAAAAGGAAGCGGCAAAGGAAACGGTTTCCATGAAGAAGATTTTTCCTTTTTTCATTTTATACTTCATTGGGGCATCAATGATTACAACCATTGCCCTAAGCCTTGGCGTAAGCCAGGAATTCTTTAATCCCATCAAAGAATTAAGTAAGTTTTTCATCGTCATGGCTATGGTGGCAATCGGTCTAAATACCAATCCCATAAAGCTGATCAAAACCGGAGGAAAACCACTGCTTATGGGCTTTTCTTGCTGGGTGGGCATTGCCCTGGTTAGCTTGCTAATGCAGCACCTTCTGGGTCTTTGGTAAGAGAGAAGTAGCGAGAATAAGAGAGAATAAGAACCAAAAAGCGACCGGGTAGGGAGGAAGACCTCCGCCGATCGCTTTTATTTTTGATCATGAAGCTACAACTGAATGGTTTAGCTTTCTTTTTCCTCAGCCGGTTCAGTGGCAGGGGCATCGCTGTCGCTGGCCTCATGGCCAGAGGGAATACCGGAAGACTTGGTGTAGGTAAGTGCCTTATAGCTGGCAATCATTGCACCGGATAAGAATAAGGACAATAGGGCGGCTAGTCGTTTCTTTTTCATTGTTTCTTTCTCCTTTCGACTTTCATGCTAAAATAAAATCCATCGCAGCTCAAGTTCTCTTGAAGTGCGATGGTACTTCGCTTTTTATTTGGCAAGGTTGATCATTTCTCTTGCACTTTGTATTGTAATTTCCGAGATATTGATGCCGGATAGCAATCTGGCAATTTCAGCAACCTTTTCGTGGTCGCTAAGGTGGGAAACGGTAGTATAGGTTCCCTTATCGTCGGAAGTTTTTTCGATTCTGTAGTTGTGATCTGCACAGGCAGCAATCTGCGGCAGGTGGGTAATGGAAATTACCTGATGATTGTCCGAAAGGGCACTCATGGCTTTTCCTACGGTTACTGCTGCTTCTCCACTGATTCCGCTGTCAATTTCGTCAAAGATCATCGTTGGAATACCATCGTATTCTCCGATAATTTTTTTGAAGGCAAGCATGATTCTGGACATTTCTCCACCAGAAGCGATCTTGTAAAGCGGCTTCAGTGCTTCACCCTTGTTTGTGCTGATTAAGAATTCCACCTTATCCCTGCCCTTTGGAGAAAGATTCTCTGAAAGGACAAAGTTAATGGAAACCTGTACATCATGGAAGTTAAGCTTTTCTAGCTCTTCTTGTATTTTGGACTGTAAGGTCATGGCAGAAGCCTTTCGCAAGGCAGTTAGCCGGTTGGTTTCGTCTTCTAGCATTTCCTTGAGTCTTACCTTTTCTAGGAACAAACTTTCTAACTCAGTATCCATGGTCTTTAGTGAATAAAGTAATTTCTTTTGGGTTTCCGCATGCTCTAATATTGCATCGATGGTGTCTCCGTATTTGCGTTTAAGATCGTTGATAAAGTGAAGTCTATCATTGATTTCATCTAGCTCAGAAGGGGAGTAAACACACTTATCCCTTGCTTCCCGAAGACGGGTGCAAACATCATCAAAACGGTAATAAATATCGGAAAATTCATCCTCGATAGCAGAGGCCTCCTTAGAAACGGTGGTGATTTCCCGTAAGGTGGTAATCACTCTGCCGATGGCATCAATAGAAGGGTTGTCTCCACCGTGGGAAACATTATAGGTCTTGTCCAGGGTGCCGTAGATCTTTTCCTTGTTTTGAAGAATGAGCAATTCATCTTGCAATCTTGCATCTTCCCCTAAGGTTAGTGTTGCCTTTGCAATTTCATCAATTTCAAACTCCATAAATTCTTTTTTTCGCTCGTTGTCCACAGAAAGCAGCTCAAGCTCTTGGTGTTTTTTGCAAGCTTCCTTATATTCTTCGTAAAGGTCGAAAACCTTGACTTTTGCCGGGTTAATGGACTCCTTTTCGTAGCTGTCAATAAGCTTAATGTGGTTTTCGGGAATTAAAAGAGACTGATGGTCATATTGTCCGTGAATATCGGCGATTCTGCTGCAAAGCTTGCTCAGCTCACCTAAGGAAACAATTTGCCCGTCAATTTTACATAGGTTTTTCCCTGCGGAAGATAGCTCTCTAGTAATGACCACATCTCGGTTATCTACTTCTGCAACCATTTGAACAATGGCTTTTTCTGCACCGGTACGGACAAAGGTATTGTCTGCCCGGCTACCCAGTGCTAAGCTGATGGCCTCGATAACAATAGACTTCCCGGCACCGGTTTCTCCGGTGATCACATTTAGTCCCTTGTGAAAGTTGATTTCTGTATTTTCAATTGTTGCGAAATCTGTAATTTTAATATGAGTTATCATAGTTTACCTCTATTTTAGTAATTCTTTAAATTCATCCATTAATATTGGGATGTTTTTGGCATCATCGATGACAATCATGATGGTGTTGTCTCCTGCCACCGATCCAACAATGTGAGGAAAGTTAAGGGAATCGATGGCTTCTCCGGCAGCATTCCCGCATCCGGAGAGGGTTTTTACCACAATAATATTTCCTGCAGGAGTCACGGCCTTGATTGTTTCTTTGAAAATCTTTACAAACCGATCAGAAATTGGACCGTCCTCTCGGCTTTGAATGTATTTATATTTTCCTGTGGAAGAGAGTGATTTGACCAACTGTAACTCTTTGATGTCTCTTGATACCGTTGCTTGAGTAACATCATAGCCTGCATCTTTTAGTAATTGACAGAGTTTCTCTTGGGTTTCTACTTCCTGCTGCGTAATCAGCTCTAGAACTTTGTTTTGTCTGGAGTAGCGCATGGTTTGGCTCCTTTCACTTGATGGAATGTTAGTTTAAATCTGTTAATAATTATACCATTATATATATAAATAATTCAACTGTAATATTTACAAACATATGTTCAGATGGTATAATGACCATAGAAAAATGGAGGAAATATGCGAATATTAGGAATTGACCCGGGATATGCCATTCTTGGATGGGGCATCGTAGAGATGAAAGGAAATCACTTCAATGTAATTTCATACGGAGCGATTACCACCCAAGCCAAAACACCTATGCCCGATCGATTAAAGACTGTATATAATTCGTTGATGGAGATTATCGGTGAATACGAACCGGAAACCGCCGCCATTGAGGAATTATTTTTCAATACCAACACAAAGACGGCGATTATGGTTGGACAGGCCAGAGGGGTTGCCATGCTTGCTTGCGCCAATTCGGGACTGGAAATTGATGAATATACCCCACTACAAATTAAACAGGCACTTACCGGATATGGAAGGGCAGACAAGAAGCAAGTACAAACCATGATTAAGAGTATTTTGGGATTACGAGAAGTGCCAAAGCCTGACGATACGGCAGATGCACTAGCCGCGGCGGTTTGTCACGGACACTCGGCAGGATCAAAGAACAGAGTGAAAAGAGGAATGATGAAATGATACATTATTTAAAAGGAACCCTCAGACTCAAGGCAGAGGGCCTGGTGGTAATCGAAGTGGGCGGCATTGGCTATGAGGTGTTTGTTCCCGCCGGCAGCAATCTTTTTTTGAAGGAAGAGGGCGAAGCCGTTACGGTATTTACCTCTATGCAGGTGAGAGAGGATGATGTGAGCCTGTACGGCTTTGGCGATGAGCAGGAGCTTTTTTTGTTTAAAAAACTCATTACGGTCAATAGCGTAGGGGCCAAGGCTGCACTGGCAATTCTTTCTTCTATGCCCCCGGAAGAAGTTCGACGGGCCATTATCTTTGAAGATGTTGCCCTACTGACCCGCGCCAATGGAATCGGCAAAAAAACTGCCCAAAAGATCGTCTTAGACTTAAAGGGTAAGCTAGGAAGCCTTGAAGGCAGCGGAGAACCGGTGACCTTGGAGCAACGAGGAAGCGTTTCTTCGGGAGATGAGAAATCTCTTGCCATTGAAGCCTTAGTCAACTTAGGATACTCCCTCAGCGAGGCAACCTCGGCACTTCTTGGCATTACAGAGGACAACCTAACCGTTGAAGACTATATTAAGCTGGCACTGAAAAAAATATAAAGGACAAGGATTATGGAATACGAAGAGCGAATTACGGCAAAGGAAGCAGGCATAGACGAGGTCAAAACAGAAGGAACCCTAAGACCACAAAGCCTAGATGCCTATATTGGTCAAAAAACAGTAACAGAAAATCTAAAGGTATTCATTGAGGCTGCCAAGGGAAGAGGCGAGCCTCTTGATCATGTGCTGTTTTATGGTCCTCCGGGACTGGGCAAGACCACCCTTGCAGGAATTATTTCCAATGAGCTTGGGGTGGATATTCGTATCACCAGTGGACCGGCCATAGAACGTGCGGGGGATTTGGCTGCCATTTTGACCAACCTAAACGAAAACGATGTGCTGTTTATCGATGAAATTCATCGGCTAAACCGTAGCGTAGAGGAAGTGCTTTACTCCGCCATGGAGGACTTTGCCCTAGATATTATCATCGGAAAGGGTCCTTCTGCCCGTTCAATCCGCCTAGATTTGGCCAAATTCACCTTGATCGGGGCAACCACCAGAGCAGGCAGTCTATCTGCACCCTTGCGGGATCGTTTTGGCGTAGTTTGCAAGTTTGAAACCTATACCGATGAGGAGCTAATGACCATTATCGGCCGCTCTGCAGGAATCCTGGATGTGGCAGTAGATGATGCTTCCCTAAGAGAAATGGCCATGCGATCCAGAGGAACGCCTCGTGTGGCAAACAGAGTACTGAAACGAGTGAGAGACTTTTGCCAGGTGCAAGGAACAGGAAAAATCGACCTAGAAATTACCAACAAGGCATTATCTGCCTTGGGCGTGGATGAAATGGGCCTAGAACACTTGGATAGAGAGATAATTCGTGTTATTATAGAAAGGTTCCACGGTGGACCTGTAGGCATAGATACCATTGCTGCCTCCATCGGCGAAGAACGGGTAACGATAGAAGACGTATACGAGCCCTACTTAATTCAGGCAGGTTTTCTTCACCGTACCCAAAAAGGAAGAGTTGTTTCCCCTCAAGCCTATCGCCATTTAGGACTGGCACCGGAAGGAGACAGCTAGCTATAGCAAGGGAGGATTCATAAAATAACATGAACGTAAAAGATTTTGATTACGACTTACCTGAGGAGCTCATTGCACAAAAACCCACAGAAAAACGGGACAATTCAAGGCTCATGGTACTCAACAGAGAAACGGGAGAAATTTCCCATGAGCATTTTTATCATATCGTATCGCATTTAAAGCCTACCGACTGCTTGGTATTAAACAATTCCAAGGTATTGCCGGCACGGCTTTTTGGCATAAAAGAAGGAACCGGAGCCAAAATCGAATTTCTGCTGACCAAGAGGATAGCAGGGGATCGCTGGGAAACCATGGTCAGACCGGGCAAACGATTAAAACCGGGGGATCGGGTAGTATTTGGAGAGGGCTTTTGCGCCAAGGTGCTAGAACACGGACAAAGCGGAACGAGAATTGTAGAATTTGAATACGAAGGAATCTTCATGGAACGACTAGCTGAGCTTGGGAGCATGCCCCTACCGCCTTACATTGAGCGAAAAGCCGTCCTAGAAGACAAGGACCGATATCAGACGGTCTATTGCAAAGACGAGGGCTCGGTAGCAGCACCTACAGCAGGATTGCATTTTACCGAAGACTTGCTAGAAGAAATCCGCAAAAAAGGGGTGAAAATCGCCTATGTCACCTTACATGTAGGCATCGGAACCTTCCGGCCGGTAAGTGCAGACAAGGTAGAAGAACACCAAATGCACTTTGAAGAATATGAAATCAGTGAAGAATCGGCAGAGCGAATCAACCAAACCAAAGCAGCCGGAGGACGGATAGTCTCGGTGGGCACCACCTCCACAAGAACCGTGGAAAGTGCTGCCGGAGAAGACGGCAAGGTGCGTGCAGGATCCGGATCTACAGATATTTTTATCTATCCGGGCTACCAATTCAAGGTCATTGACGCCTTGATCACCAACTTCCACCTACCAAAATCCACCTTAATGATGCTCATTTCTGCACTATATGATCGGGAAAAAATCTTGGCAGCCTATCAAGAAGCCATCAAGGAAAACTACCGGTTCTTTAGCTATGGGGATGCCATGTTCATTGAATAGCCAAGGGGTCAGGACAGCCGCCTACTAGACGAGGAGGCTAGGATCAAAGGACGGAAACGGGAACGACGGAACAATGGGCGCGACGAGAATGACGAGAACGACGAAACAATCAGAGCGACGAGAGTGACAGGAACGATCTGAACAACGAGATAATGAAAGATAAATAAAGATAAGGATATAAAAATGAAAACAGCGGTAAGCTATAAATTATTAAAAAAAGACGGAAAAGCCCGAAGAGGCGTGGTGAGCACTCCTCATGGAGATATCCAAACCCCGGTATTCATGCCGGTAGGAACTGCAGCAACCGTCAAGGCCATGCGGCCTGAAGAAGTAGAAAAGCTAGGTGCGGAAATCATTCTTTCCAACACCTATCACCTATACCTGCGCCCCGGCCACGAAATCGTCAAAGAAGCCGGTGGCCTACATAAATTTATGAACTGGAACAAACCCATCCTCACCGATAGTGGCGGCTTCCAGGTATTCAGCCTAGGGGATCTACGAAAGATCACCGAGGAAGGGGTGAACTTTTCTTCCCACATCGACGGAAGTAAGCACATGCTCAGCCCGGAAAAATCCATGGAAATCCAAAACGCCTTAGGCTCGGATATTATCATGGCCTTCGACGAATGTGCCCCTTATCCGGCAGATAGAGAATATGTACGGCCCTCCATGGAGCGAACCACAAGATGGTTAAAGCGTTGCAAGGAAGCCCACAAAAATACAGAAAAACAAGCCCTTTTCGGCATCATGCAGGGGGGGATGTATCAGGATTTAAGGAAACAAAGTGCAGAAGAAATCGTTGCCCTAGATTTGCCCGGCTACGCCATTGGCGGACTTTCTGTAGGCGAGCCCAAAGAAATCATGTGTGAGGTCTTAGACTACTGTGTAGACTACCTACCGGAAAACAAGCCACGATACCTAATGGGCGTAGGCACACCGGACTACCTGTTTGAAGGGGTAGAGCGCGGGGTA
>JAVWKI010000024.1:12248-12796 GCA_036638575.1 Anaerovoracaceae bacterium
ACATGTTTGACTGCGTGCTACCAACCCGAATCGCCAGAAACGGTACCGCAATGACCTCTCTGGGAACCGTGAACATCAAAAACGCGAAATTTGAACGAGACTTCACGCCCCTAGATCCCAACTGTGATTGCTATACCTGTAGGAATTATTCCCGTGCCTATTTGCGACATTTATTCAAAGCCGGAGAAATGCTTTCTTCCATGTTGCTTTCAGAACACAACCTACACTTCCTAGTCAACACCATGAAAAACATTCGGAAATCTATCGAAGAAGATCGATTTGCCACATACAAAGAGGAGTTTTATCGACAATATGGATATTTGTAAACACGACGAGTTTTGTGGAGGGTGCATCCATCAGGGCGTTCCCTATGCAGAACAGTTAAAATTAAAAGAGCAGGCAGTGCTGGATCTGCTACAAGCCAAAGGCATCACCGCCGAAAAAACAGCACCAATTGAAGGAAGTCCTTCTCAATATCGCTATAGAAACAAGATGGAATACACCTTCGGCGACCTAGTCAAGGACGGAGAAATGACCTTGGGCATGCA
>JAVWKI010000024.1:12806-14769 GCA_036638575.1 Anaerovoracaceae bacterium
TGTCCATTGTTACCGTAGATGAATGTCAGCTGGTTCACGAAGATTTCAACAAAATCCTCACCGGAACCTTGGAATTTTGCAAGAACTACAGCAAATATCACAAACGTTCCCACAAGGGTCTATTGCGCAACCTTATCGTTAGAGGGGGAGTGCACACCAAGGAAATTTTGGTCAACCTAGTCACCACCAGCGAACCGGGCTTTGATGAAGCGGGCTTTGCCCAAATGATTCTCAATTTACCCCTAGAGCATACCGTCGTGGGCGTACTACGAACCATCAACGACGACATCGCCGACGCGGTGAAATGCGACCAACTAAAAATCCTTAACGGAAGAGACTATTACCGAGAAAAAATCATGGGCCTTGAGTTCCATGTCAGCGCTTTTTCCTTCTTCCAAACCAACATCGAGGCAGTAGAACGGCTTTACCAAGAAGCCCTAGCCCTCATTGACGACTACGACAAAAAAACCGTCTTCGACCTCTTTTGCGGAACCGGCACCATCACCCAGACCCTGGCCCTAAGCGCCAAAAAGGTTGTGGGCGTAGAGCTGGTAGAAGAAGCGGTAGCCTCAGCCAAAAAGAATGCACAGCTTAACGGCCTTGAACACTGTGAATTCATCGCCGGAGACGTATTTGAAGTCCTAGGAACCCTAGAAGACAAACCGGACGTCATCGTTGTAGATCCCCCGCGAATGGGCATACAAAACAAGGCACTGGACCGAATCGTTCAGTACAATGTAAAGCAAATCGTTTACATTTCCTGCAATCCAAAGACCTTGGCAGAAAACCTATTCTACCTAGACTACTACAACTACAAGCTAAAATATATCAAGCCATTTGACAACTTCCCCAACACCAAGCACACCGAATGCATCGCGCTATTGGAGCTAGTAGAAGGGGAGTAGGGGAAGAACAAGGTAGAAATGGCTATTTTATACGATAGATTATGGAAAAACTAATTGATGAAAAGATGAACCGCACTGAACTTAAAGAAAGAATAGGTGTAAGTACCACTACATTTGCAAAGTTGGGTAAGAATGAAAAAGTTAGCATGGATGTTATTGAACGCATTTGTAAAGAATTAAAATGCAATATTGGAGATATAGTAGATTATATAGGAGAATAAAGCTAATATGACTAAATATAATGTCTTGGATCTTTTCTGTGGCTGTGGGGGCTTATCCAGAGGATTCCAAAATGCAGGTTATGATGTAATTTTAGGTATTGATAATGATATAGCTGCCTTAAACACGTTTAAAAAAAATCATAAAAATTCTAAAGTATTAAATGGTGATTTATCTGCACCAGAAACATTTAATATAATAAATAATTTAATAGGGAACAAAAAAATAGATGTAATTGTTGGTGGCCCTCCATGCCAAGGGTTTAGCCTTAGTGGACCCCGAAACTTTGAAGATGATAGAAATAAACTTTATTTAGCGATGATAAAAACTGTTGAAAAATTTTCTCCAAAAGCTTTTGTTATTGAAAATGTTCCCGGAATGGGAACATTGTATAATGGTGCAGTAAAGAACGAAATTATAAAGAGATTTAATAGTATGGGTTATAATGTAAAGACACAAATTATGTGTGCAGCCGATTATGGTGTTCCTCAAATGAGAAAACGTCTAATTTTTGTAGGTATTAAAAATCAGACATTTTCATTTCCTCTTCCATATAAAACATCTGAAAATTATGTTACTTGCGAAGATGCGTTAAGTGATTTACAAGGTAGAGAAATAGATTTAGGTAAGGATGAAGATGTATATATTACTTCACCATTAACAGAATATCAAAAGCTTATGAGAGGTAGCATGACAATCCTTCATAACCACGTAGCGACCAACCATACACAAATGGTCAAAGATGTAATATCTCTTGTGCCTGAAGGCGGTAACTATAAAGACTTACCCGAAGGGGTTGGAACAAGCCGTAAATTCAATGAAGCTTGGACAAGATATCA
>JAVWKI010000025.1:0-14684 GCA_036638575.1 Anaerovoracaceae bacterium
GAGAAGGTCTGTTGAAAAACAAATTAGACCATGATATTATAGTTTATAGAAATGAACGCAATATAGACAATTTAATCAGTAACAACAACAAGTTTTTAAGCACCTCGGTTACGCAAAAAGGCGTTATCGGAGGAAAACCTAACGTGGCTATCATTGTACCGAAAGGAACAAATGGGGCGTATGTTGAAAAAATTAGTGACTTTAAAGAACAAAGAGAATTTCTCATTAATACGAATTTCAAACTAGAAGAAGTTGCGGACAGAGAGGACATAAGGATATTTAAGGTGGTGAATGAAAATGACGAACTTGAGTAAGAAAAGAAGTGAAATGACAGAAGAGGAAGGGATAAAGGACCTTGACGACAGAATGAGATCTCAAACAGAAGGGACGATAACCCCAGAACAAAGGGCCCTTGCAAAAAAAAGACATGAAGAAATGGATAAAATGCTGATAGAAGAACTACGTAAGCAAGGCAGGGAAGATTTAATTGCAAGAATGTAAGAGTGAGTAAAGCCACCAGAGATGGTGGTTTTTTCATGCAATGAAAGGAGTGGAACGATGGCAAAGGTTAAGATTGGCAGCCAAGTACCTACCCAATCCTTGATTTTGCCATATAGGAAAACGCTAGGTGAAGAGGCGGTCGATATCTACAATCTTACCGGAAGAACGGCGGCCAAGTGTTACACAATCCTTCCGGCGGGAAACGTCAGGATGTATGGACAAAGAAATGGGTTGATCCTAAAGAGGGAGAAAGCAGACTAAAGAGAAAAGAATTTAGCACAAGTGATAGGGAAGGTGGTATAATAGAAAAAGATGGGTATAAAGTCAAAGAAGCAGAGCGAAGCCACAAGGGAATAATCAAGCAAACCCAAATTGATAGAAAAGTAATTTTTTCTAATGAATACGAGAAAAAATTTAACATGCTGGGAGAAAGCAAGACAACAACAAGGAGTATTTGTAGTGAAGCGAGGCGTATGCTAAACCATAGAAATGGAACTAAGTTTGAAGATTTAGCCTTTATCAATACTAAAACAGGCAAAATTTTAAGGTCAACAGAATATAATGTTGAAAGCTCGGCAAAACCAACAAATAAAATGGTAGAAATGCTAAAAGATACTAGTAGTATTATTGCTATTCACAACCATCCTGAAAGCACATTACCTAGCGCTTTTGATTTGCAGGCTTGCGCAAAACGTGGGTACAAGTATGGAATAATTATATGCCATGATGGAAAAGTGTATAAGTATAGTATAAATAAAAATCTTTCAGAGCAAGAATTTTTAAGTTATGAGCACCGAACTGGAATGTATTACGGTAATGAATATTCTTTTTCAGATCTTAGGGATAGCATATATAGTGATTTGGGCGCATTGATTGAGGAGGTTTAATATGATTAGTTATGAAACAATAAATGCTCGGCTAGGTTTTGACTATTTAAAAGCTGAAAAAGAATATTTTCGTAAGCACTGTGGTACTGAATATGATGGTATTGAAGGTAATCCAGTTCGCTTACTAACTATAGATGAATTGAAATTCCTGGTAGCTGATTTTGAGAGGCAGAGGGATAAATAGTATACAGATTGCAAACACAAAAAACCACCATAACAGGTGGTTTTTTCATGCAATGAAAGGAGGGACAAATGGACAGAGAAAACTACCAAAGTCCAATAGGGTTTACGGGACTTTTAGCGATTGTGTTTATAGTTCTTAAATTATGTAATGTTATAAAGTGGAGTTGGCTTTGGGTTCTATCACCGTTATGGATTAATTTAGTTGTATTTTTTTTAGTATTGATATTTGTGAGGGTGGTTAAATTAAAGTAAATAACAAGGAGTAAACAATGGCAAGAGTTAAGATTGGCAGCCAAGTACCTACCCAATCCTTGATTTTGCCATATAGGAAAACGCTAGGTGAAGAGGCGGTCGATATCTACAATCTTACCGGAAGAACGGCGGCCAAGTGTTACACAATCCTTCCGGCGGAAAACGTCAGGATGTATGGACAAAGAAATGGGTTGAGCCTAAAGAGGGAAAAGCTAGACGAAAAAGAATAGAGTTTAGTGCAAGTGATAGGGAAAGTGGTATAATAAAAAAAGGAGTGACTAAAATGCTTAAATTTAAACGCATTAGCTATAAAGATGGATTCTACCATTACGAAATATATCCTGAAGGGAAAGTTTAGTACAAGTGATGGATTATTTTTAATCCTGAAACTCATGAGATAAAAGAACGCATAAAACCCAAAAGCGGGTTTGATTGTATTGGACATTTTTTCCAAGCTGTTAAAAATGGCAAAGGTGACTACAAGGAATCGGGCATGGTAGCATGGTATTAACAAATAGAATAACAAAGCACTTGCTAAAACGGGGAGTGATTTTACAGAAGATAATGAAGATAAGATAAAGGAGGCGGCACGAATTGTTGACAGAAATACAGACGAAAATGGTCGAGACATTAGCGAAACGGAATATCGAGAAGGGAGCAGTAATAGGAATCACCCTAATGATACAGACGGACGAAATGGCGGAGGAATTCTTGGAAGCGCTAGCGGAAGCAGAGAAGCAACAAGAGGTAGGGCAGCAATGGATGCTGTTGAAGGCAGCGCTGATCGCACAGGATCACGATATGTACGACCTGGGTTAGACTGAGAAAAAGGTTGAATTTAACAGAAGAACAAAAAATGATATAAAATACGGAACGTACTTCGGTGTCCTTCGGGCTCGGAGTATTTTTGTACCTAATGGGGGGGGAGTGTAGTTATTTTACCATGCTAGGAAACCTTGTCCATTGGCTGGACGGACTGCCCGTTATTGTCGTTGAAGTAGAATAAAGCGAGGAAGGGGAGAACATATATCCCCTCCCCTAGGCTTTGATTTTTTGAGAATGTTTAGCGAAAAGAAAGCGAATGCCAATGCTCAAAATAATGGTTGCTCCGCAAAGCAAGAATAAATACCCTACGGGTAGCAAGAAAAAGTTTTCGTGTAATATTCCTTCTGCATCAACATATTCTACAGACAATGCCTTAATGGCAAAGCAGGTAAAGCTTAATAGCAGCAGTATTCCTCCAATTATGGTGGAAATTAAGTTCATTCTTGCCCGGCGGGATTCGCTCCCGTCTTTGATTAATTTTTCTGTCATGTTGTTCATTTTTGTTCCTCCTAAGATTAATTGTTCTAGAGAAACATTAAACAAGGTGGACAATTGGATTAACAGTTCAATATCCGGAAGGTTTCTATTGTTCTCCCAATTTGAAACAGCCTGTCTTGTAATATTTAATTTTTCAGCGAATTGTTCTTGGGTTAAATTTTGCTCTTTTCTTAATGCTTTTATTTGTGCTCCAAAATCCATTTGTTTTGTTCCTCCTACAATAATCTTAATTGGGAATGGATAAATAATAAAGAAAGTGTTCCTTGCGTTGCAATTTTTGGAGGGAAAGTGTTGCTTTCCATTGCTGATTTTATTCGTTTTGCTCAGTAGATGGGTAAGCTAAGCTTACCATATTCGTGAGGAAGGGACAATAGACCTTGAGGGAGTTCCGTTACACGATTTCTGAGGGATCTCCATTTTTGAGCATAGCCTACTTGGTTTTAATTGTATTTTTTTGGGGTAAAAGTTTCTAATCAGTGTAAAGGGGGAATGCCTTACTTAGGGGAAAGAGGCAAGGATGAATGAGCAGGAGAAAACAAGGATGTTAGAAAAAATAGTAGCACCATTGGTAGAATGGTATGGGATTAATGCAAGAGCTTTGCCATGGAGGATGAGCAAGGCACCTTATGGGATTTGGGTATCGGAAATTATGTTACAGCAAACTAGAGTTAGTGCGGTAATTGAATATTTTAAACGTTTTATGACTGCATTGCCAACCATTGAGGCTTTGGCAGAGGCCAAGGAGGAAGAGCTGTTAAAGCTATGGGAAGGCCTTGGCTATTATACGCGGGTTAGAAATTTGCAAAAGGCAGCAAAGGTGATTGTACAGGAACATCAGGGGTGCTTTCCCCAGACCTATGAAGCGGTTATTGCCTTGCCTGGAATTGGTGCTTATACCGCAGGGGCAATTTGCTCTATTGCCTTTGAGCAAAAAACTCCAGCAGTAGATGGAAATGTTTTGCGGGTAATGAGTCGGTTGACAGAAAACTATGGTGATATTGGAAAGGCTTCGGTCAAAAAACAAGTAGAGCAGCAATTAAAGGCGATTTATCCAGAGGGAAGATGTGGAGATTTTACGCAAAGCCTAATGGAGCTAGGGGCAACCATTTGCATTCCCAAGGGCGAACCTGATTGCGGGGCTTGTCCGGTTTCTTCGTTTTGCCGTGGGTATCAAAACAATACCTATAAGGAATTACCCATAAAGGCAAAGAAAATACAACGAAGAAAGGAAAAGAAAACCGTATTTTTGTTGACCTGTGGGGAGGAATATGCCATAGAAAAACGAGAAAAAGGAGGCCTTTTGGGCGGTCTTTGGGCTTTTCCCAGCAGTGAAGGGAGATTAGACAAGGCGGAATTGTTCAACTGGTTATCTGCCCATCACTTGACGGCTGAGGAAATTGGTGAGGGAAGAGCTTTGCGCCATGTATTTACCCACATAGAGTGGGAGATGATGGGATATTCTATTTCTTGCGTTGAAAAGAACGAAGAATTTGTATGGAAAAGTCGAAAGGAAATAGAAGAAGGCTTCGCACTTCCTACAGCATTTAAAAAATTCTTGCTTTGATTTGTAATCTTCGGTAGGTATTCATCGAGGGTGCAAGCGAATGATTTTGATTGGAGTTAAAATGATTTGCAAGTAGGCGGCTATAGTGGTAGGATGACCTTAGTGCAAATATTGTTGCGATTTAGACAAGGTAGGCAAGGCCAAATTAAGGGGAAAAACGCATAGGTGTGCATATCTGCAAGGGGGAAAGATATGGAGAAGAATAATCATGTTCAGTCGGTAGATAGAGCCTTGGATATTATTGAGGTTTTGGCAATTAACCCTGAAGGAATTGGGGTGACGGATTTAGCAGACAGCGTAGACCTTCACAAAAGCACGGTACACCGCCTTTTGGGGACTATGGCAGCACGAGGTTATGTGGAAAAAACGGAAACCGGAATGTATAAAATCGGGATTAAGCTGATTGGCGCGGTTAGCTGCTACATTAATAGCCTAGAATTACAAACAGAAGCTAGGCCGTATTTGGCAAGGATGACTGGGGATTTGGGTTTGACCGCACACCTTGGAATTTTAGATGGAGATAAGGCGGTTTACGTGGAAAAGATCGATGTAATTTCTTCGGTGAAATTCTATTCTCAAATTGGACTTCATGTGCCAGCGCAGTGTTCCTCTTTGGGCAAATGTATTTTGGCCAAGTATTCAAGGGAGGAATTGTTTCAAGTGATGAAGGGGTGCAGCTTTATCAGCTATACAGAGAACACCATAACCGATATGGAGGCGCTGAATAAGGAGATTGTTTCTGTTCGGGAAAGGGGCTGGGGTATGGATGATGAAGAGTTCGAATTGGGAAATCGCTGCATCGGTGCGCCGATTTATGATTATCGAGGGGATATTATCGCGGCCATCAGTGCCAGTGGAACCACGAGAGTGCTGACAAAGGAACGAATTGAAGAGGTTTCTGCCTATGTGATGAATATTGCAAAGGAGATCTCTAAGGAAATGGGCTATAGTGAATAAAGGTGAGGAAACGAACCAAAGAATCGTGATAAAAATGTGGCAGAGAACAATTGGTGATTGTTCTCTGCCACATAAATTTTTGATGAGGGAAAGGGCTTACTTACCAAAGGCGGTAAAGGAAAGCATTAGGCCACCACAAGTGTTGATGCCATCCTCTTCATAGCCATATTCACCAAAGGTGAATTCGGTAATAAATGGAATATCTCCCACATGGGTTTGGATTTGCTCTGCAACTTCATTGATTCTTGCATCAATGCCTGCACGTCTTCCTCCGCAGTGAACCAGATGTAAGGCGCCGATAGGGCCATCAATTTTTGCTTTTAACACTTCCAAGGTATTTCCTACGGATTGGATCAATTCATCAATGGTTGCTTCCAACTGAATTACGGCAGTTCCTACAGCCATATTGTTTCCTACAGCCATGGAATAGTCATTGTTTCCATTCATTGGATGTCTTACGGCAACTAAATCTCCAAGTCGATCCTTTACGCCTAGGGGCTGGGTGATGCAGGTAACCAGGAGGTTTCCGAACATGAGCTTGTCTTCGGCCTGCCCTGTCCATTGTGCAAATTTTTTCACTGCCGGTACACCATCGATTTCTACTAGGGTTCGTGGTCCGTTTAGTTTAGTAATCACGCCTACATTTTCGGTTTCATGATAGGCTCCGGTAAATTTGTTGGCGAAGGCCTTGTCTGTGTAGAAGAAGGCAACCGACACGCCATCTGGAGTAATCATCTCATCGGTATAAAGTAGCCATTCCCCGGCAATGGCATTATCTGCGGCACTTCCGCCAAAGAATGGGACTCTGCCAATAATATCTTCAATTCCTTTAAGATAAGTTTCTTCTTCTCCCGGAGGGGCGGACATATAAAAGTAGTCGGGAGGAGTTGTTTTCCCTGCTTTTTTTAGGGCGGCTTTGGCAACTGCTCTGCCTGTTGTGCGGGCATCATTGTGCTTTGGCATTCCCGCAACGCCTACGGTCATGGCGTCATCGCCAAGGGCCATAATGCCAACGAAGCCATCGTTTCCGCCGATGAAGCCATCTGGTGTAATTACACCGGTGAAGGAAGTATTTCCGATTAGTGGTACACCGGGAAGGGTTTCTTTGATTGCATGAATCAGTTCCTTTTGATTATATTGAACGCCACTGTAAACAAAAGCCATTTTAGGATTTCCGTCTTTAACCATGGAAGCGGCTTCTCTGCCTGCGTTGGCGGCATCTTTTGCCGTGCTGTTTCCTGTTTTTGCGTTTAACATTTGTTTTTCCTCCTTAATCACCCATTTGCAGGCATAGACAAGCTTCCTTGCTATTGCCTTGCTTGGGTTTGAAATTCTACCACATGAATTGCGGATGAATTAAAAGATATTTTTTAGTACGATAGTTTTTGTTCTCGTCATTTCATCGAAGGTAGACATTACACCCTCTGTTCCGATACCACTGTGCTTCCAACCGCCAAAGGGCTGTTCAAAGGCTCTAAAGAAGCTGGCACCGTTAATTACCGCACCACCGGCTTCCATGGCTTTTGCTACCTTGAATGCACGTTTTTGATCGGCAGAGAATACACAGCTAGAAAGTCCAAAAATAGAAGCATTGGCAATTTCAATGGCCTCTTCATCGGTATCAAAACCGATAATTGGTACAACCGGTCCAAAGATTTCTAAATCCTTTGCCACGTCTGCAGTTTTTGGCACATCGGTAATTACGGTAGGTTCGTAGAATGCACCTTCTCGTTTACCACCAAGAAGTAGCCTTCCTCCTTGCTCTAGGGTAAGCTGAACCTCCTGTTCTACCTTTATGGCTGCTTTTTCGCTGATCAAGCAAGCAATTTCCGTTTCTTCCAAGGCTGGATCTCCATAATTTAATTCTTTAATTCTTGCTACGGCCTTGGTTGCAAATTCTTCCTTAATGCTGTTGTGAATCAGGAATCTTTTGCTGGCACAGCATACCTGTCCGGTGTTGTACATTCTACCCCAAATCATTTCCTCTACTGCCAAATCTACATCTCCGTCCTCAAGAACAATGAAGGCATCATTTCCACCTAGCTCCAGTGCGGTATGGCTTAAATTGGCTGCAGCAATTTTTGCTGTTTCAATGCCAACCTCGGTACTTCCCGTTAGGGTGATTAAATGTACCTTTGGGTTGGATACGGCAGCACTTTTTACACTACCCGGAGCGGTAACACACTGAATTACTCCATCAGGAACCCCAGCTTCCACAAGAAGCGCTGTCAGCCGCATCAAGGTTAGCGGATTGTCAGAAGAAGGCAGCACCAATGCTGCATTTCCCATCATTAGTGCGGGAGCAACTTTTTGATCATATAAGTCACAAGGGAAGTTAAATGGAATGATGCAAGCGATAACCCCAATAGGCTCTCTGGTTACCAACTGCATATTTCTGTCCTGTCCGGCCTCAGTTCCCGGAGGAATGATTGTGCCGTAATCGTGCTTGGCATGTTCAATAAAGGCAGAAAAACCAATGGTAATATTTCCGATCTCTGCGCGCGCTTCCTTAATTGGCTTACCATTTTCTGCGCTGAGCAGCTGTGCCAAGGCTTCTTTATTTTCTGCTACCAGATCCAAGAAACGGTAAAGTACGGCTGCACGTTGGTGGATAGGAACCTTCGCCCAAATTTTTTGTCCTACATGGGCAGCATCAATGGCAAAGTTTAAATCTTCTTCTGTTGCCTTAGGAACGGTATCGATGACCTTTCCTGTTGCGGGTGCAGTAACCTCAAAGGTTGCACCACTTTTACTGTCTACTTGTTTTCCGTTGATTATCATTTTCATCAGATTTACCTCCTATACAATGCTTTATCTTAATTTTCAGAATATAGCAGAAGGACGGTTTGGTCAATGGAGGGGAGACCGCATAGAGGAAAGGGGTTTCATCATACGAAACAGCAAGGATTCGAGGGGAGAAAAGAAAAAGATTTGACAAAACAAAGGGGAAATGATAGAGTAAATATAAATTAAATATTGATCTTCAGGGCAGGGTGTGATTCCCTACCGGTGGTAAAGCCCACGAGCCGCAAGGCAGATTCGGTGAAATTCCGAGGCCGACAGTATAGTCTGGATGAAAGAAGATAAGAAATTTTTGCATAAAACGTTGCATAGATTTGGATTAATTGCTCTGAAATGGTAGAACATTTCAGAGTTTTTTTATGGAAGTACCCTTCCCGTTTGCCAATCAAAACCGATTTGTTGCATAGAAATAATCCCTTGCCCTGATTTTTTCAGGGCATTTTTTTATGGAAAAATAGAAAAATTTAGCAAAATAAGATGAGAAAAGGAGGAAATAAGGGGAAGATGATGGAGAAAAAAGCAGAGGAAATAGCAAAAAAAAGAAGCAGAACAATACATGAAGCGGGCGATTTCCTTGGCAAAAAAGGGAAGAGGCTTTGTCAATCCAAATCCGATGGTGGGGGCAGTAATCGTCAAGGAGGGAAAGATTCTTGGTGAGGGATACCACCGGCAATATGGGGGACTTCATGGAGAGAGAAACGCCATTGCTGCGTGCAGCGGTTCTCCAAAGGGTGCAACCCTTTACGTTACCTTAGAGCCTTGCTGTCATCATGGCAAGACGCCACCTTGTACAGAAGCGATTATAAGGGAGGGTATTTCTCGTGTGGTCATCGGTAGCTTAGATCCAAATCCACTGGTTAGTGGCAAGGGGATTTCTATATTAAAGCAAGCGGGGATAGTGGTGGAGCAGGGAATTTTAGAAGAAGAATGTGATGGGCTGAATCAAGTGTTTTTTCACTATATTTCCACAGGAAGGCCTTATGTGGTCATGAAATATGCCATGACCTTGGATGGAAAGATTGCGACAAAAACCGGGGCCTCAAAATGGATAACCGGAGAGGAAGCACGAAGAAGGGTTCATGAAGATCGGCACAACTACAGCGGAATTCTTGTGGGTGTAGGAACGGTTATTGCAGATGATCCCTTGCTAACTTGTCGTTTGCCCAAGGGGAAAAATCCTGTTCGGATTATCTGCGACAGCAAGCTAAGAACACCGCTTGACGCACAGGTTGTTGTCACTGCCGGAGAAATTGAGACCATTATTGCTACCTGCAGCAAGGATCAACAGAAACAACAGTCCTATGAGGCCGCCGGGTGTACTGTGCTCGTAGTGCCGGACAAGGGGGGAAGGGTTGCATTAAAGCCCTTGCTAGAGGCCCTAGGAAAACGAAAAATTGATAGTGTCCTTCTGGAAGGCGGCGGAACCTTAAACGGAGAAGCTTTGGCAGAAGGGATTGTAGATAAAGTACAGGCCTATATTTCCCCAAAGATTTTTGGCGGGGAAAAAGCCAAGTCCCCGGTAGGGGGAAGGGGCGTAGGTCTCCCAGCGGAAGCGTACCGGCTAGAGAAGATAAAGGTAAGCACTTGGGGAGAAGATTTGTTGCTGGAAGGAGAAGTGAAGAGGTGAGGAGAAATGTTTACAGGAATTATTGAAGAGGTGGGCAAGGTGAAGGCCATTGCCAGAGGGGCAAATTCTTCGGTTTTAACCCTTTCCGGCCAGAAGGTTTTGTCGGATGTGAAGCAGGGAGATAGCATTGCCGTCAATGGCGTTTGTCTTACGGTAACCCAGTTCAATCAGGGGGAATTTAGCGCAGATGTGATGCATGAGACCTTAAGGCGTTCTTCCCTGGGAAGCCTAAAGGTGGGAAGCCCGGTGAATTTAGAACGGGCTATGGCTGCAAATGGAAGGTTTGGCGGTCACATTGTCTCAGGCCATATTGATGGCACCGGAGAAATTGTTCAAATTAAGGGGGACGATAATGCGGTGATCTACACCATCAAGGCGGAGGAGAACCTATTGAAGTACATTATAGAAAAAGGTTCTATTGCCATTGATGGAATTAGCTTAACGGTTTTTCAGGTAGAAAAAGAACGGTTTTCTGTCTCAATTATTCCCCACACGAGAAAGGAAACGATTCTTTCGGATAAGCAGGTGGGCAGTATAGTAAATCTGGAAAACGACCTGATGGGAAAGTATGTAGAAAAATTATTATTTGCAAGGAATGTTGGGCAGCAGGAAAAGAAAGAAAGCAAAATCACAAGAGAATTTTTAACGGAATTTGGATTTTAGGAGGGAAAAATGTTTCAGTACAACACAATTGAGGAAGCGTTGGATGCGCTGAGAGCGGGAGAAATTATTTTGGTTACCGATGATGACCATCGGGAAAACGAGGGAGATTTTATTTGTGCCGCAGAATTTGCCACAACGGAAAATATTAACTTTATGGCCATTCATGGCAAGGGGTTAATTTGCATGCCCATGGGAGAAGCGCTTATTGAAAAGTTAAGGTTTCCCCAGATGGTGAGTAACAATACCGATAACCATGAAACTGCATTTACCGTGTCTATCGACCATGTGGAGACAACTACAGGGATTTCCGCAGAAGAACGAAGCATCACTGCCATGAAGTGCGTTGATGAAGAGGCAAAGCCGGAGGATTTTCGCCGGCCGGGACATATGTTCCCTTTGCTGGCCAAAAAGAATGGTGTTCTTCAGCGACCGGGACATACCGAAGCCACAGTGGATTTAATGCGGCTGGCAGGCCTAAAGGAATGTGGTCTTTGCTGTGAAATTATGAGAGAAGATGGAACCATGATGCGGACGCCTGAGCTGATTAAGCTGGCAGAAAAATGGAAGATGAAATTTATTACCATTAAGGATTTACAGGATTATCGAAAAAAGAAGGATAAGTTGGTGGATCGTGTTGCGGTAACCAAGCTGCCCACGAAATATGGTCAATTTAAAGCCTATGGCTATGTCAATCGATTAAACGGAGAACACCACATTGCCTTAGTGAAGGGGGAAATCGGAGATGGAGAAAACCTCCTTTGTCGGGTACATTCAGAATGTTTAACGGGAGATGCTTTTGGCTCTATTCGTTGCGATTGCGGAGAGCAGTTTGCCAGTGCAATGGCACAAATTGAACAAGAGGGCCGAGGAATTTTGCTTTATATGCGGCAAGAGGGTCGAGGAATTGGCTTGATCAATAAGCTTCGTGCCTATGAGCTTCAGGATCAGGGGATGGATACCCTTGAGGCGAATATCGCCTTAGGCTTTGAAGGGGACTTGCGGGAATATTTTATCGGAGCGCAGATTTTGAGAGATTTGGGAGCAAAGACCTTGCGGCTATTGACCAACAATCCAGAGAAGGTTTATGGCCTAGCTGACTTTGGGATGGAAATTCTTACCCGCGTACCCATTGAAATGGATGCAACGGCACATGACTTATTTTATTTACAGACAAAACAAGAAAAAATGGGACATATTTTAAATTTGAATCTAGGCGAAGCGACAACAAGCTTGCTTGATTGATGGGTAGCGATGATTGTAAGAAGCTATGGAGGCAGGGAGCATCGCAGCCTGTGATTAAACCGACCAGAAACCATTGGTGGAGAAAGAAATGAGGGAAAAAATGAACGTATACGAAGGAAAATTAATTGCAAAAGAAGTGAAAATTGGAATTGTTGCGGCAAGATTTAATGAATTTATTACCAGCAAGCTAATCGATGGCGCCTTAGATGGCCTCCGTAGACATGGGGTAGACGAAGAGCAGATTCACCTAGCATGGGTACCGGGAGCCTTTGAAATTCCTTTGATTGCAGCAAAGATGGTCAAAAGTGGGAAGGTTGATGCGGTATTGTGCTTAGGTGCAGTAATCCGAGGAAATACAAGCCATTATGACTATGTTTGCAGTGAGGTTTCCAAAGGAATTGCTACGGTTTCTCTAAATAGCGATATTCCTGTAATGTTTGGCGTATTGACTACAGAGAATATTGAACAGGCTATAGAGCGTGCCGGAACGAAGGCAGGAAATAAGGGCTATGATTGTGCGGTTAGTGCAATAGAAATGGTCAACTTGATCGAAGAGATAGGAAATTAGAATAGAAAAACCTTAGCTGAGATGATAGAATAAGCCACAGGAGTTAGTGAAGGAAGCGGAGTCAAATGATGAATGAAAACTATGATGTGGTAATTATCGGCGGCGGAATTTTAGGTTGCCTTTGTGCCAGAGAGTTAAAGAAATACCAGCTATCGGTGTTGGTTCTAGACAAAGAAGCAGATATCGGAGAAGGGGCAACCAAGGCAAATTCAGGAGTTTTATATGCAGGATTTCACCCTAGAGGCGGTAGCCTAAAGGGTGTTTCTTGCGTGGAGGGAAACCGGATGCACCGAACCCTTGCCAAGGAACTGGATGTGCCCATTCAATCGGTGGGATCTTTGTTTGTTGCCTTTCATGACGAGGGTATTACGCATATTAAAGAAAAAATGGAAAAGGGGATACAAAACGGTGTTCCGGATATGCGCCTAATTGATGGAGATGAGGCAAGAGCTATGGAACCCTTATTGTCAAAGGACGTTATTGGGGCTATGGTTGCACCGACTACAGGAATTATTTCCCCCTTCAAATTAATTTTGGCCGCAGCAGAAAATGCGGCAGAAAACGGTGTGGACTTTTCTTTTGATTCCTGTGTAGAGCAGATTGAAGGGGATAAAGGACAATATTTGATTCATACCAACAAGGGCGGTGTTAAGGCAAGCTATGTGGTCAATGTTTCTGGAGAAGGGGCTGCAGAAATTGAGTCCTTTGTTCGAGAGCGAGAATTGATCATCAAGCCAAGAAGAGGGGAATATTTTGTTTTTGATTGTCCCTCGCCTATTGGTCATGTCATCTATCAGGCACAAGAAAACGATGAAAAAGGAACCCTTGTGGCACCGACGACAGATGGAAATATGCTAGCCGGGCCTACGTCGGTTAATGTAAGGGGCTATCAATGTACAGAAACCTCAAAGGCGGGCCTTGCGCATATTGAAAGCGTTGCAAAAAAAATACTTCCTGGTTTAGATTTAGGCAAGGTGATTGCCTCCTTTGCCGGAGTCCGTGCCAATATTGAAAATGTACCAAAAGAAGAAAAGGATTTTGTCGTGAGAACCAGTAAGGCTGGCTTTGTCAGTGCTCTTGGAATTAAAAATCCGGGGATGACGGCCGCTCCCTACTTGGTGAAGCAGCTGGTGGATTTGCTCATTGAAGAAGGGCTTCCTACAAGCAAAAATAAACAGTACAATCCGATTTATCGGCAGAAACCTACCTTCCTTAAGGCGTCTGCTGAGGTGCAGGCACAGCTACTACAAAAAAATCCTGCCTATGGCCATGTGATTTGT
The DNA here is from genome assembly GCA_036638575.1 of Anaerovoracaceae bacterium. Classification (GTDB taxonomy): domain Bacteria; phylum Bacillota; class Clostridia; order Peptostreptococcales; family Anaerovoracaceae; genus JAXGRD01. The sequence goes on from JAVWKI010000025.1 coordinate 13,850, forward strand.
CGTTGTGAGGGAATTACGGAGGGGGATATTTTGGCGGTGCTTGGAGGAACCCTTCCACCACACAATATTAATGGACTAAAAAAGCGCCTTCGCACAGGGATGGGACGCTGTCAAGGAGGATTTTGCTTACCGCAAATCATTGACATTTTAAGCAGAGAATGGAACCTTTCTCCCCAGGAAATCAATAAGGGCGGCAAGGGAAGTCCGATCATCAAGGGGAGGTTGAGATAATGAACATTGCAATAATTGGTGGAGGCCCGGCAGGTATGGCGGCTGCGGTTGCTGCAAAGGAAATTTTCTGCAAGTATGGTGTCTCGGGAGAAGTCATTCTTTTGGAGCGGCAAGACTGCTTAGGCGGCGTTCTTCCTCAGTGCATTCATCCCGGCTTTGGTACGCAAATTTACCAGCAGGATTATACAGGCGGTGAATATGCTGAAATTTGGAGAAAAAAGCTTGAGGAAAAAGAGATAAAGGTCATGACAGAAACCACCGTTCTTGAGCTAACAAAGGAGCGCACATGGAGTCTTCATTGTGCAAGTGCCAAGGTCGGCAGCCTCCATCTTCCTGTAGATGGCGTGATTATGGCTACGGGCTGTAGGGAGAGAACCTTAGGCAGTATGCGTATTCCGGGGAGCCGGCCGGCAGGAATTTTCACGGCTGGAGCGGCACAGCTGATGATGAATCGAAAAAACTATCTTCCCGGAAGATCGGCGGTGATCTTGGGTTCGGGAGATATTGGCTTGATTATGGCCAGAAGGATGACCTTAGAAGGGATTAAGGTCAAAATGATCTTGGGACAAAAATCTACGGGGCTGCTGAGAAATGTGATCCAATG
>JAVWKI010000026.1:0-5365 GCA_036638575.1 Anaerovoracaceae bacterium
CCAGCAGTTCTTCTTCCTTGGTTCCCAAAGGACAGTATTCCTTGATCAAGCCCCCTGCCAGCTGACCATTAAAAAACAAACCCGTACCACGGTATCGGTAAGCTTGTCGCTCTCGCACCCCTAAGACCTGTTCTCGCATTTGCGCAGAAGAAAGGCGTTCTCCCTTTGCCCGGTAATTTACACGATTAATCCGCATATGTAAATCGATTCTATCCATTAACGGACCGGATAATCGGTTTTGGTACCGACTGAGTTCCCCGGGGGAACAAGTACATTCTCTTGTAGGATCTCCCCAATAGCCACATTTACAAGGATTCGCCGTTGCCACCAGGATCACCTTTCCGGGAAAGGTGACCGCGCCAGTTTGCCTAGCCAGGTTCACTTCATCGGTCTCCATTGGCTCACGCAAAGCATCCAGAACCATTCCTTCAAACAAAGGAAGCTCATCTAAAAATAAAATACCATGATGGGCCAAGGAAAATTCTCCCGGTCTTGGCGGATTCCCCCCTCCAATAAGTCCTGCCACCGTAATCCCATGGTGGGGGGAACGAAAAGGTCGTTCACCAATATAGGGTAGCGTTTCGCTTAATCTCCCTGCTACCGAATAAACCTTGGTTACCGCCAATTTTTCCTCATCGGACATTGGTGGCAATATGCCCACCAAGCCTTTTGCCAGCAAGGTTTTTCCTGCTCCGGGACTGCCGGTCATTAAAACCCCATGACCACCGCTAGCACAAAGCATCATCCCACGTTTTCCTCCCTCTTGACCTACAATCTCCCCATAGTCTTGGATTTCCTTTTTTGCTTCTGCTTTAAAATTTTTCTTTCCTTTATATATATAGGAATCGCCACTGGAATTTAACAGCAAAACAACCTCTGACAGCTCCCTTACGCCATAGAGAATCGCCCCCTTAACTAAGGCGGCTTCTCCTGCGTTTTCCTTGGGAAGAACAATTTTTTTCATCCCACTTTCCACTACGGCAGAGACGAGGGGAAGTATCCCTCGGCTGCCCTTCACCTTGCCATCTAAGGACAGCTCGCCAAAGAAGGCAATGTCCCCTAATTTCTCATGATTAACGGCACCTTGTGCGGCCAATATACCTACCGCTAAAGGGAGATCAAAATGACTTCCCTCCTTTCGATTTCCTGCAGGAGAAAGGTTTATGGTAATCCTCTTCATGGGATATTCATAACCGGAATTGGTAATGGCTGCACGAATTCTTGCCCCAGCTTCTCTAATCATGGTTCCGGCAAGGCCTACCACGTTTAACGTGGGCAATCCTCTAGCAAGGTCCGTTTCCACACAGATCAATTCTCCATCTACCCCACGAAGGGAAGCGGTGATTGTTTTGGATAACATTTACATCACCCCCTCTAAATGATTAAAGAATACCTCTATGACATCAAATCGTACCTCCACAGGATTGCCTGGATGAGTATATAGGTAATAGGCCGCTGCTCGCCTTAGACGCTCAAGCTTTTTGGGCGTTAGTGCTTCTGATGGTCTTCCATAGGCTAAGTTGGTTCTGGTTTTTACCTCCACAAAGATCAATCGGTTTTTATCCTTCGCAATTAAATCAATTTCTCCTCCCCGACAAGCAAAATTTCGCGCTATAATTTCATATCCTTTTTCCATTAATAGTTCTGCCGCCTTTTCTTCCCCAAAGGCTCCCAATGCTTTTTTCTCCACCGCTCCTCCTTTTGGTAATATTTTACTGTAATTTTATTACAATTTATCATATTTTCCAAAATATGTCAATCTATAGTCCCCCAAGAAAACCGGCAAATAAAAAAGCAATCGACAGGTTATCGATTGCTTTTCGGCTTTTGATTTACTCTAAAATGGTCTTCTTCTTGGCTTCTTTGCCGTATTCATCAATGATGCCACGGTATTTATCATCGTGGGTAAGGCAGCCAGCGCCGCCTACACAACCGCCCTCACAAGCCATCCCTTCAATAATATTAAACGGAAGCACATTTTTTGAAGCCTTTAGCAAGGCTGTTTTACATTTATCAATTCCTTCACAGGCAATGGGCTTATACTCGAAGTTTGAGCCTTGCTCTTTTAAGGCCTCTCCCACCGCTTCAGCTACTCCACCGCCTCTTGCAAAAATTCTTCCAAAGTAGCTGGCATCTTCCATTTCCAATGGCTCTAAATGCTCTACGTCGATATTCTTCCCATCGATTAGGGCCTGTAGCTCTTCAAAGGTAAGCACATAATCTACATAGTCCTTTAGCGGTTCTTGACGGATTTCCGCTTTTTTTGCTGTACATGGTCCGATAAACACAACTTTGCAGCTAGGGTCCTCATCCTTGATAAACTTTGCCATCTCTCCCATTGGCGAAAGGTTATGAGAAATGTTGTCCGCCAACATAGGAAAACTGTTGCGCACATACTGAACAAAGGCCGGACAGCAGGAGGTAGTCAAAAATCCTTTTTCCTCTAGCTCCTTGGCTTCTTTTGCTGCAACCATATCCGCACCTAAGGCAACTTCTCTCACTGCATAAAAGCCAAGCTCCTTAATTGCACGAATAATCTTTGTCAGCTTGGTATATTTAAACTGACTGGCAATGGATGGCGCAACAATCGCATGAACCTTGTATTTTGTGTTTTCTTCACTTTTTTGAATTAAGTGAATCACGTCTACCACAAAGGATTTATCCACGGTTGCACCAAAAGGACATTGATAGACACAGGCACCGCAAGAAATACATTTTGCATTGTCGATTTCTGCTTCTCCCTCTTCAGCCATATGAATTGCATTGACCTTGCAAGCCTTTTCACATGGGCGTTTAAAGTTGGTAATGGCACTGTAAGGACAAACCTTTGCGCATTTTCCACATTCTACACATTTATGCTTATCAATGTGTGCCATCTGTTCGTCATCAAAGTGAATTGCATTGGGTTTGCAAGCATCGGCACATTTATGGGCAATACAGCCTCTGCACAGATCCGTTACCACATGTCCCGCCACAGGACATTCATCACAGGCAATATCGATCACTTCAATCACATTGGGATTGGTTTTGTCTCCCCCCAAGGCGATTTTGATTCGCTCTGCAACAATGGCTCGGTCTTTGTAGATGCAGCAGCTCTTAGGATTTTCATCCTTCTTTACCACTTCTTTTGCAATTTCGTTAAATACATCGAAGCTTTCATTGCCCAACCATGCTTGCCTGGACACTTCTCTTAAAACCTTGTATTTTAGTGTTTGTACGTTTGTGTCAAATTTTCTCATTGTATCCATCTTCTTCACCATTTACTTCCTGCCAGTACATACTTATTAATCGCTGTAGCTACGCCATCTTCGTCATTTGTACCACTGATAAAGACCGCTAGTTCCTTAATTACCTCCTTTGCATTGCCCACCGCAACAGGGATTCCCGCTTCCTTTAGCATTTCCCCATCATTGGGGCTATCTCCGCAAGCCATCACCTCTTCCTTCTGTACATCTAGAAGTCGACAAAGCTCATGAAGGGCGCTGGCTTTGCTGGTTGTTTCTCCTCCAATTTCCCAGTTGTTGTCAAGAGATGTGGTTACCGTCGCATGTTCAATGGACAATAATACAGGATGCATTTCCTGCTTTTCTTCCTGGGTCTCAAAAAAGATATTAATATTTTCAATTTCTTTTGCGTGGTTTCGCAAAAACCCCATCAAATCCGGCATGGGTTTCCTTGTGGTCAACACATACTGCCTATGCCGATTGGTTTGCCGCCCCGCCTTGATTGCATCAAATTGCTCCTTTTCAATAAAGGCTTCTCCCTGAACAAAGACTTCAATCATTAGATCCTTATAGCCGGAGAGAATTTTCTCTGCTGCCAGTACTGCTTGCTCATCAATACAATTATGATAAAGAGATTTGCCACTATGCAGCTCACTAAGCAAGGCCCCATTTGACGTGATGACATAGTTTATCCCTTCCACTTCCAAAATATCCTCAGGAAGTGCAGTAAAGCACCTTCCTGTAGCAATCACCACATTTACACCGGCGGCAATGGCTTGCTGCAATGCAGCTTTATTTCCGGGAGAAAGCCTTCCCTTACTGTTTAGGGTTGTTCCATCCAGATCTAATGCAATTAACTTTACCGTCATCATTTCCTCCCTAAAATTTCTTTCACTTCCTCATTATGCTTTTTCACATAGCTCATGGTACAGGAATCGCCATGGCCTGGATAAATTACAATTTCATTGGACCACAACGCAATTTTTTCACCAATCGATGCTTCTAAGGCCCGTTGATTTCCGTCTTCCAGATCCGTTCTTCCCAAATCTACATTAAAAATTGTATCTCCTGTAAAGGCAAGCTTGCTTTTTTCTGAATAATAGCACACCCCGCCTCGCGTATGTCCCGGTGTATGGACCACCAAAATCGTCTCTCCATCAAGGTCAAAGGAGTCTCCGTCCTCTATGGGCGTACCATGTCCCTTGTACCGATCTAGATCCTCCCGATGAATAAACACCGGACAATCGGTTGCATTTACAATTTTTTCACAGCCCCCTACATGATCATAGTGGTGATGGGTGAGTAAAATTCCCTTAACCGTTAATTGTTTCTCTTGAATAAAACTCAGAAAAACCTTGGGTTGATATCCGGGATCAACAATATAGCAGTTGCCCCCGTCCTTCTGATAGAGAATATACCCATTACTCTCTAATGCACCACCAATAAACCGTTTTATTTTCATCATATTTTTTGCCTCCGCCTTCGTAAATCACTTTCGGCCTATGGATTCTTTTCCCTGCCGCGCATTTGCTCTCTCTCTACATTTTAGAACATTTGTCCCTTACTTGCAATTCCCCGCTTGAAAAACATTACATAAGTGGTACAATGATCCGTATATATTACTGTTTTAGATGAGGTATTTTTTATGAAAATTGCAATCGTAGGAGCAGGTAAGCTTGGGCTAAAGGTCGCCGATGCCTTACTTGGCGGGGACCACTCCGTTACCGTTATTGATAAAAACATCGAGACATTACAAAAGCTGGCATCCCAAATGGATATTATGACCGTCAATGGAAATGCAAAAGAGATTTCCATGCTAAAAAATATTCATATTTCTTCTTTTGATTTTCTTCTTGCGGTCACCGATAGCGATGAAAAAAATATTGTCATTGCTTCTTTTGCAAAAAAATTAGGCTGTGCTAAGGTTATTGCCCGAGTTCGGGATCCGGAGCATATGCATCAGTTCGATTTCATCCGAGAATCCATGTCTATTGATGCCATCGTTAATCCGGATATGGCCATCACCTTGGAAATTTATAAATATTTAGTAGAAAAATATACCTTAAGTAATGGAATCTTTACCAGAGCTTTAAAACTATATCAATATCTATTTAAATGCTAATTTGGTGAATGGTCATTGG
>JAVWKI010000026.1:5375-14615 GCA_036638575.1 Anaerovoracaceae bacterium
GCGGAAAAGCTTCCCTGATTGAATTTAGTGTAGAAAAATTGCCTCGCTTAGCAGGGCTTCCCATTTCCAGTACGGCAAGTATTTTGAAGGGAATGATTGTGGTCGCCCTGTCTCGCAACGGAAAAGTCATTATTCCTCATGGAGATACGGTGATCAATGCCAACGATCAGCTTTATGTTATCGGTGAAAAGGATCCAATTATGGCCTTAAACAAGAAGGTGCATGAAAAAGGACGCTACACCGATTTGCAAAAAGTGATGATTATCGGTGGTGGAAAAACCGGACTATTCTTGGCCAAAAAACTATCGGAATTTGGTGTTTCCGTAAAAATTGTTGAGCGGAATAAGCAGCGCTGCTATTACCTTGCAGAGCATCTGGAAAATATTATGATCCTTCATGGAGATGGAACGGATATTACCCTCCTAGAAGAGGAAAACATTGATAATATGGATGCCTTTGTTACCGCTACCGGCTATGATGAGGACAATCTTCTCCTGGCACTCATGGCCAAAAACCGTGGTGTAGAGGATGTAATTGCCAAGGTAAGCAGAGGGATTTATACAGAAATGGTCTCTAATATGGGCGTTGATATGGCCTTAAATCCTTTGGATATTACTTCTAGCAATATTTTGCGCCTTATCCAGGGCTCCAAGAGAGTAATCTCTTCCCAGTTAATCCAGGGACAGGCAGAAATCATGGAAATTTCCATTGCCGATCACATGCGGTTAATCGACAAGCCCATCCGTGACCTGCACTTGCCTGATGGAGTACTCATTGGCGCAATCCACCGAGGATCTTCTGTGATTATTCCTACCGGCGATACGTATATTGAAGAAGGGGATCGGGTTATTGTTATCTGCCTTCTTTCTGAAGTAAAGGATTTAGAAAAAATCCTCAGCACAGGAAACCGTACAGATTTTTTGAAATAAGAAATACGAGGGCTAATCAGCTATGGATTTGAACAAAAAAACCATTCTCCATATTGCGGGGATACTATTTATTATTACCGGCTTTGCCATGCTTCTTCCTCTTATGGTTGCATTGTTTTATGGTGAAATCGATTGCATCAAGGCGTTTTCCTTGGTTTTAATCCCTTCGTTTATTTTGGGGATATTGATCACCAAAACCATTCGCCCTTCAAAAAAACAATTAAAGCTGAGAGATGGTTATATCATCGTTTCCCTCTCTTGGTTGTTGCTTTCTGCAATTTCAGCCTTCCCCTATGTAATCCAAGGCTGTATTCCTAATTTTATCGATGCCTTTTTTGAAACCTGCTCAGGATACAGCACTACTGGAAGTTCAATTCTTACCGATGTGGAAGCCTTACCAAAGTCCATGACTTTTTGGCGCCTATTTGCCCACTGGATTGGGGGCATGGGGATTTTGGTCTTTGCCGTTGCCTTACTTCCTGCCCTGGGAATCAGCGGTCAGACCATTGTCAAGGCAGAAACCCCCGGCCCAATGTTATCCAAAATCACCCCAAAGATGTCAGACACCGCCAGAGCACTTTACAGTATCTATCTTGGGTTTACCCTTCTGGAAACCTTGCTGCTGATGCTAGGTGGCCTGAGCCTGTTTGATGCCTTGGTTCACTCCTTTGCTACCGTAGGCACTGGAGGCTTTTCTTCTTATAATTCCAGTATTGCTGCCTTTGACAGTGCCTATGTGGAATGGATCATCGCATTATTTATGATCTTGTCCGGGGTAAACTTTAACCTGTATTTCCTTTCCCTAAAAGGTGGAATTAAGTCTTTGATTCAGGATGCGGAGTTTAAGCTCTACCTCTTCATCATTGCCGCTTCCACCCTATTGATCACCTTGTCCTTATATTTCACCAACACCTTCGGATCAGTCCTTACCGCCTTTCGTTATGCAACCTTTCAATGTGCATCGATTATTACCACCACCGGTTTTGCCACCAATGACTTTAACCTTTGGCCTACTTTTTGCACAATGATTTTATTCTGCCTCTTCTTCGTTGGCGGCTGTTCTTCTTCCACCGGCGGTGGAATCAAGGCCATCCGAATTTTGGTTTTACTCAAGCAAATTAAACGAACCATCGCACTAAGGCTTCATCCCAATGCCATGGTTACCATAAAAATAGGAAATCGCCGCCTACCCTCAGATACGGTTCAAGGAATTTCCAGTTTCTTTTTTCTTTATCTGTTTACCCTGTTTACCGTCAGCATCTTGGTCAGCCTAGATGGCTATGACGTAGTGACCAGTTTTTCTGCTACTGCAAGCTGTCTTGGCAATATTGGTCCGGGATTTAACCAGGTGGGGCCGACCATGAATTTTAGCATTTTTTCACCACCGATCAAGCTGTTGCTTTCTCTGACCATGATTATTGGACGGCTTGAGCTCTTTACCTTTTTTATGTTGTTTTCCCGCAAGTTTTGGAATCCAAACCACTAAGTTAAGGCGAACCTAGACCACAGAAGAATGGAGAAGAATTATGAATTTTGCTTATCGATCCCTTTTTAGAATTGTAGGATTATTGCTGGGAATCACCGGTTTGGCTATGATCCCACCGTTTCTATGTGCAATATATTATCAAGAAAACCAAACGAAATTGGCTTTTTTTGCTTGCGGATTAGTCTCTATCCTCGTGGGCTTCACGCTATTTAAGTTCATCCCTACCTCAAAAAAGACATTAAAAAACAGAGACGGCTATCTCATTGTCATTCTCTGTTGGCTTTCTTGTATTTTTGTGGGGGCATTACCCTATATGTTTTCCGGTCAGGTTTCTTCTTTTGCCGATGCAATCTTTGAGGCCACTGCCGGATATAGCACCACCGGGGCTACGGTAATTAGTGAGCTACGCCTATCTCACAGCTTATTTCTGTGGAAGGCAATTACCCACTGGCTAGGGGGCATGGGGATTTTGGTTTTTGTTATTTCTATCTTGCCTACCCTTGGTACCGGAGGTCACCGTATTGCAGCAGCAGAAACACCGGGACCGGGAATCTCTAGGATTGCGCCAAGAGTACAGGACCTTGCAAAATTGCTTTACTTTGTTTATTTATTTTTGACCATTATCGAATTTTTACTTCTTTGGATTGGCAGTGATATGTCTGCCTTTGAAGCTTTGGTGAATACCCTTGGTAGCATTAGCACTGCGGGATTATTCCTGCATCCAGAGGGCATCGGGTATTATGACAGTATTTATGTAGAATTGATTATTTCCCTCTTTACCCTTTTGGCATCGGTAAACTTCATTCTATATATTCACTTACTTCGACGAAACTTCGCGGATATTCAAAAAAATATTGAGCTTCGTGTGTTCTTTGGAATTTTGGCCATTGCCACAATCCTTGTTTCCTGTGGACTATATATTTATGGGGGCTACCATAGCCTTTCCCTTGCTTTTCGCCATGGATTTTTTCAGGTAACCTCGTTTATTACCACCTCAGGCTTTGCCATTACCGACTATACCCTTTGGCCGAGTATCTGCAAGTCGATTTTGTTTACCCTCCTGTTCGTCGGTGGCTGTGCCGCCTCGACCAGTGGCGGTCCAAAAATCATTCGGCTAATGATCATGTTCAAGCTGGTGGTTCGTGGCTTCTTTAAGCGATTACACCCTCGTGCAGTTTCTTCTATCAATGTAGGGGAAACGGTTATTTCCGCGCCAATGGTTTCCTCCATTGCCACCTTTATTGCACTTTATGCCCTTACGTTTCTATTCTCTGCTTTGGTACTTTCTTTGCAAAATCTCAGCTTAGAATCTACGCTCAGCACTGCGGCAGCCCTTATGTCAACCACAGGGGCCGCCTTTGGGGAAATCGGTTCATCGGGAAATTTCGATGCCTTCTCTCCCCCGCTAAAATTATTTATGTCCTTTATTATGCTTTTGGGCAGACTAGAGCTGTTTACCGTTTTTGTCTTGTTCTTTCCTTCGTTTTGGAATCCCAATCGGGCGACCATAGAGTAAAATTAATTTCTCTATCCTCAATACTTACCGATTGAACCTTAATCTGAATCTTGTCTCCTAGGGCATAGATTTTGTTTGTGCGCCGACCAATTAAACGATATTTTGCCTTATCATAATCATAAAAATCATCTTCAAGGTAATCTAAACGAATCATTCCTTCTACAGTATTTGGTAATTCTACATAGATACCAAACCCAGTAACCCCGCTAATTACCCCTTCAAAAACCTCTCCTACATGATAAGACATGTATTCGGCCTTCTTCATTTTTTCCACCTGACGCTCAAGCTCAATGGCCTGTCGCTCGGTATCTCCTGAAATAGTTGCCACTTCCTCCGCTTTTTTTCCATAAGATTTCAGTGCTTTCCCATCAATTTTTCCATGAAGATAGCCTTTAATAATTCGATGAATCATAAGGTCCGGATATCTTCTGATAGGGGAAGTAAAGTGACAATAATAAGCTAGTGCTAAGCCAAAATGACCTTTACATTCGGTGCTGTAAATGGCTTTTTGCATGGACCGAAGCATTACGGTATTCACCACGTTTTCATAGGTTTGTCCGCTGACCTTATCCAAAATATCGTTTAAGGTTTTGGGATGAACCGAATCGGTTTTCCCTTTTAAGGCAATACCAAAGCCTTTAAGGAAGATGGCGAACTCCTCCATTTTTTCCTTTGCCGGTATTTCGTGAACACGATAAACAAAGGGGGCTTCAAGATGGAAGAAATGCTCAGCAACCACAGTATTGGCTAGCAGCATAAACTCTTCAATCAGCTTGTTGGCCACTCTTCGCTCTGCAATGCCGATGTTAATGGGAATCCCTTCTTCATTTAAGGTAATATGGGCTTCATCTAAATCAAAATCTAAGCTTCCTCTGGTCGTTCTTCTTTTTGCCAAAAGCTCTGCCAGCTGTGCCATACAGAGAATATCCGGATAGACATGACTATACCGTTCTTTTAGCTCCTGATCCTTATCTTCGATCATATCTGAAACATCACCATAAACCATTCTTTCCTTGGAGTGAATAATACTCTCTGCCAATTCATGAGAAACCACCTCACCGGTTTGATCAATTTCCATAATACAAGACAGGGTCAGTCGATCTTCTCCCGGGTTCAAGCTACAAACTCCATTGGACAAATTAAAGGGTAGCATAGGAATAACTTGATCAATAAGATAGACACTGTTTCCCCGCTTCATGGCCTCCTTATCCAAAGGCCCATTGTTTGCCACATAGTGGGTGACATCTGCAATATGTACGCCTAGAAGGTAGTTTCCTCCCGGAAGTCGCTCACAAGAAACTGCATCATCAAAGTCTTTGGAGTCTGCACCATCAATGGTAATGGTCATCTTGTCTCTTAAATCCAATCTCCCTGCCAGCTCCTCTTCCCTGATGCCTAGCTTGGAAACCGCCTTAGCCTCTGCCGCTGCCTTGCTAGGAAAGGTTTCAAATAGATTGTACTGACGAATCAAGGCTTTAATGTCTCCCCCCGGTTCTCCATATCTACTGATTACCTGCGTAATTTTTCCTTCCGCACTGTTATTTTTGTCCGGATATTTAATAATTTCTGCAACAACCTTGTCGCCCTTTTGGGCTCCGCTAAAATATTTTTTGTTAATAAAAATATCATCATTGAGCTTCTTGTCATCGGGAACAACAAAGCCAAACCGCTTACTTTTATCAAAGGTTCCTACAACCTCCTTTATTGCTCGTGTCTCCACTGCCGTAATGATCCCTTCACGGCTATCGCCTCTGCAAAGGCATTCTGGCAGAAGATCAACCACGACCATATCTCCATTCATGGCACCATTGATTCCTTCTCTGGAAATAAAGATGTCTGCACCTCCATCTTCTACAGAAACAAAGCCAAAACCTTTCCTATGTTTTTGCAATATTCCTGAGATCCTGATGCTTTTCTTCTTCTTTTTTATCTTTTTTTTCATAAATTACATCTCCTTCTTCTCTTTCATTGTACTCTATAAGCAATGAAATGTCTATTTTTGAGGGTTTTTTGCTGTTAATTTTTGAGCAATTTTCAGTCTTCTTGGCGCTTCCCTTCTCCTCACTACATCCCGTCATTTTGCAAATACCGCAAACTAGTTACATTTCACCCCTAGACAAACCGCAAGTTAGACAGTATAATAAAGACATAAATTAAATGAGTAGTAAGAAATGAGGTAAAAAAAATGAGTACTACGAAAACAACATTCAAATCAAAGTTAGCAGAATTAAGAGAAGATTACAGAGTCTATATCCAGCTTATGGAAAAATGCAGACGCTTTATGTAGTCTGAGAAGCCATTGAGATAGGGAAACAGGGAGTTGATATTATGTTCGAAAGATTGAAGAAAGAATTGAAAGATTACGTAGCTTTAACAGAAAAGTTTAGAAATAACAGAATTTCTTGGTAATCGCAAAACAATAACAATAATGATGTTTTTTACCGGCAAGCTAACCCTTGCCGTTTTTTTATAACAAGCCAAAGATGTCCCCCACCTCTTAGGTGGCGGGTCCATTTCAGCCTTTCGGAGGTGAGTAATAATCTCTATATTCCGGAGGGGCTCATCCAATCTAAAAACCTGATGTTCATGGAAAATTTCCACGTCCATCAGGTTTTATTTTTGTCTTTTATTTCCCTAAGTGGTAAACGCTATCTTGCTTAGAACTGGATTAGTCCGCCGATTGCAACAAATAATGGTGCAAATACTACTGCTACGATAGTCATTAACTTGATTAGGATATTGATTGAAGGGCCGGAAGTGTCTTTGAACGGGTCACCTACAGTATCTCCAACAACGGTAGCTTTGTGTGTGTCTCCACCCTTACCGCCGTAGTGTCCTTCTTCAACATATTTCTTTGCATTGTCCCAAGCTCCGCCTGCGTTTGCCATCATAATAGCAAGTAGTACGCCGGCAGTAAGTGCTCCTGCAAGCATTCCGCCTAGTGAAGCCGGTCCAAGAACGATACCTACAAGTAGTGGTGCAACGATAGCAAGTAAGCCCGGAATAACCATTTCCTTAAGTGCAGCTGCTGTAGAAATATCTACGCATCTTGCATAGTCTGGCTTAACCGTACCTTCCATGATACCCTTGTCGCTTCTGAACTGTCTTCTTACTTCTTCGATCATCTGGTTTGCAGCCTTACCTACTGAATTCATTGTCAATGCACTGAATAGGAACGGAAGCATTGCTCCGATGAATAATCCAATGATTACAATTGGGTCAAGAATGCTGATGCCTTCTTCAGTAAGACCGGTTACTGTTGCATAAGAAGCAAATAGTGCAAGTGCAGTAAGTGCTGCTGATCCAATAGCAAATCCTTTACCGATAGCTGCAGTAGTGTTTCCTACAGCGTCTAGCTTATCTGTAATTTCTCTAACTTCCGGTGGAAGCTCTGCCATTTCCGCAATACCACCGGCATTGTCGGATACAGGACCGTAAGCATCAACTGCTACAGTCATTCCTGTAGTGGAAAGCATACCAACTGCTGCAAGAGCAATACCGTATAATCCTGCGAAATAGTATGCAGCGAAGATACCTGCGCAAATGCAGATGATTGGCCAAACTGTAGAAAGCATTCCTACGCCAAGTCCGCTGATAATTGTTGTTGCAGCACCTGTCTGAGACTGTTCTGCAATCTTCTTTACTGATTTGTAGTCTCCGGATGTGTAGATTTCTGTAATCTTACCGATAGCAATACCCACAATCAAACCGGAAATAATTGCGATAGCATAGTTGTAGCTATCTAGCATTACCTTACTTAGTACGATAGATGCGATAATTACGATAATTCCGCTGACATAAGTTCCTGCATTCAATGCTGTTGCAGGGTTTCCGCCGTCCTTACCTCTTACAAATAAGATACCGATAACGGATGCAATAATACCAATAGCGGATAAAATAAGTGGGAATAATGCCGCTGTTTCTTCTGAAAAGCTTACGTTTGCTGCTGCTACTGCTGCAAGGGTAATTGCAGAAATAATTGATCCTACATAAGATTCAAATAAGTCAGATCCCATACCTGCTACGTCACCTACGTTGTCGCCTACGTTGTCTGCAATAACTGCTGGGTTACGTGGATCGTCTTCTGGGATTCCTGCTTCAACCTTACCAACAAGGTCAGCACCAACGTCTGCTGCTTTGGTATAGATACCGCCGCCTACTCGACCAAATAGTGCCATTGAAGATGCACCAAGACCAAATCCTGTTACGGTTTCAACAATTGTTGTAAGGTCCATTACACAGAACACAATACCAAGACCAAGAAGTCCTAGGCCTGTCACACACAGTCCCATTACCGCACCTGATCTGAACGCAACTTTTAGTGCCTTGCTCATTCCGCCGTGCTGTGCTGCCTCTGCAGTTCTTACGTTACCTTTTGTTGCAACCTTCATTCCAAAGAATCCTGCCAGTACGGATAGAAGTGCTCCTACCAAATAAAGTACTGCCGTTGTCCAAGAAATCGCAAATCCGATTAGTAAGAATAAAACTGCGATTACAATCACCATTGTCTTATACTCTCTTCTCAAAAATGCCATAGCGCCTTCTCTAATGAAGCCGGCTATTTCTTTCATTCTGTCTGTTCCCTCGTCTACCTTGCTGATCCATGCACTTAATGCAAATGCTACGATCAAGCCAATGGCGGCAGCGATGGGTGCTATTAATGCTAGCATATTCATCTTTCTAAAACCTCCTGCTCTTTACTTTTAACGATGATACGAGGCGTCGCTGACACCTCGTATATAAAAGCAAATATTATAATTAAAATTGATAACTAATTATGTGTGACTTTTTTATACTTTTCCTTCAAGGGTTACAATGACCAGTGAAAGTACAATGAATAAAACTGCTGCTACTGTTGTGATTCTGCTAAGAATCGCCTCATAGCCTCTGCTCTTCTTCTTTCCAAACAACTGCTCTGCACCACCGCCGATTGAGCCGGATAGTCCTGCACTGTTGCTGGATTGCATCAAGATACTTCCCATCAATATAACACTTGCAATTGCCAGTATTACCATAAGGATTTTCATTTCCTTACCTCCTATTTACTTTTCCTAGTGGACCCGTTTCCACAATAACTATTATAGAATATCATAACAGCTTTTGTAATTCAAGGTTTTTTTAAGGCTTGTTTATCTCTTGCCCCTTACTTCAAATTGTGGAAGGCATCCATACCTGCATACACTGCAGTATCATCCATCATCTCTTCAATTCTCAGTAGTCTGTTATATTTTGCAATTCTGTCTGTTCTTGAAAGGGAACCGGTTTTTATCTGTCCTGCATTCAGTCCAACAACAATATCTGCAATGGTT
>JAVWKI010000027.1:0-14513 GCA_036638575.1 Anaerovoracaceae bacterium
GATAAGATTAACCTGATTGTAGGGGAACGACTTTCCGGCTTGCTGGTGGTTCGTGCCTTTAACTCAGAGGCAACAGAAGAGGCACGTTTTGATGAAGCCAACAAGGAGCTAATGAAGATCAACATCTTTGTTAACCGGGGAATGTCCCTAATGTTTCCTGCCTTGATGCTGGTAATGAACCTGTGCAGCATTTTGATTGTATGGGTGGGTGCGACCATGATCGACACCAACGACCTGATGATCGGAGACATGCTTGCATTCTTACAATATGCAATGCAAATTATTATGTCCTTCCTCTTTATTACCATGATGTTTATTATGCTTCCTCGTGCAGCAGTATCCGCACAGCGAATCGGAAAGGTGCTGGCAGTAGAGGCGAGCATTTCAGATGGGCCGGATTGCAAAGACGTCAAGGAGACAAAGGGAGAGATTACCTTTGAACAGGTATCGTTCTTTTATCCGGAAGCAGAAGAGGCAACCTTGGAAGGCATTAGCTTTACGGCTAAACCAGGTCAGACCACAGCGATCATTGGGGGAACAGGAAGTGGGAAATCCAGCTTAATCAACCTAATCCCTAGATTTTTTGATGTTTCCCAGGGAAGAATTCTTTTGGATGGAGAGGATATTCGGGAACTTTCTCAAGAAAGCTTGCGAGAAGAAATCGGCTATGTTCCCCAAAAGGGTCTCTTGTTTTCGGGAACTATCGGAGACAATCTTCGCTATGGAAAGGAAGATGCTTCTTTGGAGGAAATGAAGGAGGCAGCGGGCATCGCCCAAGCCTTACCGTTTATTGAGGCGCTACCGGATAAATTTGATACGGAAGTAGCTCAAGGGGGAACATCGGTTTCCGGAGGACAAAAACAGAGACTGTCCATTGCTAGAGCGTTAATTAAGAAACCACAAATCTATATTTTTGATGATAGCTTTTCCGCACTTGATTTTAGAACCGATGCAGCCTTGCGCCACGCACTAAAAGAGAAGGTGAAGGAGAGCACGATCATTATCGTTGCCCAGCGGGTAAATACCATTATGGATGCGGAACAGATTATTGTTCTAGATGAGGGAAAGATTGCAGGAATAGGAACCCACAAGGAACTATTGGCTACAAATCCGGTATATCAAGAAATTGCATCCTCTCAGCTGAGCAAGGGAGAACTTGAAAGGGGTGATGCGTAATGTCAAAAGGACCAAAGAGAATGAGCCGAGGTGGCCCTCCGGGACACAATATGATGGGCGGCGAGAAGGCAAAGGACTTTAAAGGAACCATCAAAACACTTTTAGGCTATTTGCGTGCATATAAAATTCGATTGATTATTGTTTTTGCCTTTGCCATTATCAGTACGATCTTTGCCATTGTATCGCCGACGATCTTAGGCGATGCAACGGACGTTATTGTAAAAGGTCTCCTTGGCGGAACGGGGATTGACTTTGGTAAGCTGGGTGGATATATTCTCTTCCTTGCCTGCCTTTATGGAATCAGCTTTGTTTTTTCCTTTGCACAAGGGTTTATTATGTCGGGGGTTTCCCAAAAGGTTACCTATAATTTAAGAAGAGGCATGTCGGAAAAACTGGATCGCTTGCCGTTGAAATATTTTGACACCAAAACCCATGGAGAAATTCAAAGTCGCGTGATCAATGATATTGAAACGGTAAACCAAACCTTGTCCCAAAGCATTACCCAGGTGATTTCCAGCATTGCAACCATTATTGGTGTGCTGATTATGATGGTAAGAATCAGTGTGGTAATGACCATTGCAGCCATGTTGGTTCTCCCTTTATCGATGATCGTAATCAAATTGGTCGTAGGAAAATCTCAAAAACACTTCAAAAATCAGCAAGAATTTTTGGGAAATGTAAACAGTCATGTAGAAGAAATGTATACCGGACATAGTCTGGTTAAGGCCTTTAACCGAGAAAAAGAATCTACAGAGATTTTTGATGAAATCAATGATAAGCTTTGTGATTCCGCTTGGAAATCTCAATTTTTCTCCGGCCTGATGATGCCCATTACCCAGTTTATTGGAAACTTAGGCTATGTGGCAATTTGCATCCTAGGTGGATACCTTGCAATTAACGGAAAGGTGTCCATCGGAAATATTCAGGCCTTCATACAATATGTAAGGTCATTTAATCAGCCGGTAGCCATGGTGGCCAATGTGGCAAACATGCTCCAATCTACTGCTGCTGCCGCAGAGCGAGTATTTGAATTTATTGATGAAGAGGAAGAAGTGGATGCCTTTGGAACGCAAGTGACGGGGAAAAAATCCATGGATGCAGCGGCACATCATGGAGAAGTGTGTTTCGACCATGTCAGCTTTGGATATAAGCAGAATGAACCGGTAATCAAAGACTTCAGCTACTTAACAAAACCGGGTTCTCGGGTGGCCATTGTGGGTCCGACCGGAGCGGGTAAGACCACCTTGGTTAAGCTTTTGCTTCGCTACTATGAGCTAAACAGCGGAAACATTTATATTGATGGAACCAATATTAAGGATTACAGCAGACATGATCTTCGAGAATTGTTTGGAATGGTGCTCCAAGATACTTGGTTGTTCAGCGGAACTGTACGGGAAAACATTCGTTATGGTAACAAGGAAGCAACCGATGAAATGGTAAGAGAAGCGGCCAAAGCAGCCCATATCGATCATCATATTATGACCCAGCCAAAGGGCTATGATATGGAAATCAACGAAGATGCTTCGAATATTTCTCAAGGACAAAAACAGCTATTAACCATTGCCAGGGCTATGCTTGCAGACAACCCAATTCTAATTTTGGATGAGGCAACAAGCTCGGTAGATACCAGAACAGAACGGCAGATTCAAAAAGCCATGGCAAACCTGATGAAGGATAGAACGAGCTTTATCATCGCCCATCGTCTATCTACAATCAAGGATGCGGATATGATCCTAGTGATGAATCGAGGAGATATCGTAGAGCAAGGAACCCACGAAGACCTTCTTGCACAAGGCGGCTTCTATGCTAAGCTGTACAACAGCCAATTTGCAAAGTAAAGCTTGCAGCAAAGGTCATAAATCAAAATGAAGGAAGAGGCAGAGCAATCTGTCTCTTTTTTTGTGCGAAGACTTACCTAGCGGAGAGAGACACATGTTAACCAAAAATATTAATTTAGTTGACATGAGAAAAAGAGGAGAATATACTGAGGTCATGAGTATTAAAAGTGAAATTCTAAAAAATTTAGAGGAAAATAAAGGGGCGGCAATTTCAGGAGAATCTCTTGCAGAGACACTGGGCGTATCCAGAACAGCAGTTTGGAAAGCCATTAACTCTTTGCGTAAGGAAGGCTATCAAATTGAGGCAGATTCGGGGAAAGGATATACGTTATCTGCACAAAGTGACTTCTTATCTAAAGAGGGAATTCTTCCGTATTTAAACACCCCGGTGCCAATTCTGGTTTATGACAGCCTTGAATCCACCAACAAAACCGCCACTGCCCTTGCGATGGAAGGGGGAGCCTACCAAACAACCATATTGGCAGGAACGCAAACCAAAGGTAGGGGCCGACTGGGAAGGAGTTTTTATTCCCCGGAAGGAACAGGCATTTATATGAGCATGATCCTTGAGCCTAGCTTTGATCTGCGGAAGGCGGTGCTGATTACCGCGGCAGCTTCCGTTGCGGTGGCAAAAGCCATGGAAAAAGTTTGTCAGGTTAAGCCGGAAATTAAATGGGTGAATGATGTATACGTCAATCAAAAGAAAGTTTGCGGAATTTTGACCGAAGCGGTGAGCAACGTAGAAACCGGACAAATCACCCACTTGATTCTGGGAATCGGGATTAATTGTTTTACCGAACATTTTCCGGAGGAAGCAGGAGAATATGCAGGCTCCATACAAGGGGAGTTTTCAAAAAACCAGTTGGCTGCCCAGGTGATCAATGAGGTTCTTGCTGTAATGGAAACCTTAGAAGAACGAAGCTTCATTGGCTATTATCGGCAACACTCCATGATTTTGGGCAAACCCATCAAGGCCTTTCGGTTAGGAAGAGAAGGGTCTAGAAATGGCACTGCTGTCGCTATTGATGACAACGGAGCCTTAGTTATTGAATATGATGATGACGGAACCACCGAAGTATTGAGTTCCGGGGAAATTTCGATTCGATTGGGAGACAAACATGATTAAATATGAAAAATATAGCAAGACGACTTATCTTATTTTGATTGCATTGTTTGCGGCTTTGACTGGGATTTGTTCTTGGATTTCCATTCCGCTACCCTTCACCCCGGTACCCATCGCCCTTGCAACCTTGGTTCCTACCCTGGCAGGAGGGCTTCTTGGACCGCGGTATGGCACCATCAGCATGGTGGTTTACCTGCTACTAGGCGGAATCGGTGCACCGGTCTTTCATAATTTTACCGGAGGTCTAGGGATTCTTGCCGGTCCTACCGGAGGCTATCTTGTGGGGTATATTACCTCAGCATTGATCTGCGGTTTGATTCTTTCCTTGAGAGAACGAGAGAAGGAACGCTGGCTTACTGTCGCTGAAGCTGCAATTTTAGGGCATATTTCTTGTTATGTTTTGGGAACCGGTTGGTTTATGCTGAGTACGGGAACCGGACTGATATCTGCGCTAGTTCTCTGCGTTATTCCTTTTCTTGTTGGCGATGCATTGAAGTTGATTTTGTCGGTGCTATTAATTAAGAAGCTTAGACCCTTGTTGGTGTAGGGAAAGCGTAAATCAAAAAGGACAAGGCATCCCTCCTTGTCCTTTTTGTTCACTGAATTTTATTTCAGTGCGGTTTAGTTTGAATTGATTTCTGATAAGATCTGGTCAAGGTCATATTTTGGTATGGTGTTTTTCTTGATCAGATCGATGATTTCCTGTTGAGATTTTGAGGAAACCGTGTCTAGACCTTTAATCATATATGAAGCGGTAAGGTCAGTTGAGAGTATATTGGTGATTTTCCATTGTTCGCCTTCTTTGGTGAGGGAAACACCATAAGCAATTTCTTGCCCGAAGAGAACTTCTTCTCCCTTGGTAGCAGCCTCTTGTGCAACCGGATCATTTAAGTCTACATAGCGGTAGGTGCCGTTAACGATAAAGAGGATCTCTTTGTCTGTGGATTTAATGATTCCCGGAGTTGTGAAATTGTGCTCCTTTAGATCAAACTGTATGTTTTTGTGGGAAACCACTTGATCGCGGATTTGTTTTCTATCTTTTATCACCTGTTTAAATTCTTTGCTTTCAGCGGAAACCTGTTGGTCGATTTTTTTGTTGAATTCTTCTTCATCCGTAACGGTTCTCGCATCGGAGTAAATCTCTTTGATAAAGGTAATGGCATCCTTTTGGTAGGATGGCGCGGTTGCCTCATTAAATGGTTGTGCTGCTGCCTGTAACAAGGCCGCTTCTTTTTGATGGGACTTGAAGAGGTAGAAGGCAAAGATTGCACCGAGAACAACGACAACACCAATAACGATGAGAATTATTTTTTTTCGTTTATCCATAAATTAACTCCTTTCATCAATACACTTTAAATTTGCCTTCATTATAGCATAAAACTCAGCGAAGGGGAGGAATTTAGAGGGGAATATTTTTTTCTGGTCAGCAAAAGAATTGGAGAAAGGGCTAGGGGCTTGATTTGCCAAAAGGAAAAGAAATGTAGCGAACATTAAATGGATATTATGGAAAAATAGTTCGTAAATTGCTGTGAATTTGGGAGGAAATCTTAGCGGGAGGGGGAGGTTAAGGGAAATGGACGTTCAAAGTACGGACAAAAATGGTATAATGAAGAAAATTATTTTACACAATGGGAGAAACCAATGAAAGATACAAGATACACACAAGAACAAGTAGCACAGATGCAAAAAGTAATCGATGCGTGGAAGGGAAAACCCGGTCCGTTGATGCCGATTCTACATGAAGCACAAGAAGTTTTTGGCTGCTTAGATGAGGATGTGCAAAAATATATTAGCAAAGAATTACAATTAGACGTATCGCAAATTCACGATGTGGCAACCTTTTATTCCCGGTTTACCTTGTCTCCAAAGGGAAAATATACCATTGGGGTTTGTATGGGCACGGCCTGCTATGTTCGAGGCTCCAACAAGATTTTGGAAAGCTTCAAAAACTACCTGGGAATTGAACCGGGGGAAACAACAGAGGATGGACTATTTACCATAGAGGCTGTACGGTGCATCGGCTGTTGCGGACTTGCTCCGGCCATTTGTGTCAATGAGGATGTTCATGGAAAGTTTGAAGCCAAAGGGGTTCCTGCCTTGGTGGCAGAATACAAAGCACAGGCAGAGAAGGCATAAGTAAGAAAACAAGCACCTGAAAAATTAAGGAGAGAAAATGATAGAGAAAAAGCTTCCCGATTTAGGGATTCGATTTGGAAATAAAGTTGAGGGTGAAAACAAACACCATGTGATGATTTGTGGCGGAACAGGCTGTACTTCTTCCCGATCTGAGGCCCTACTTGCGACCTTTAATGAAGAAATCAGCAAGGCAAATTTACAAGATCAGGTAAGCGTAATCAGAACCGGCTGCTTTGGTCTTTGTGAGCTTGGCCCCATTGCCATTATTTATCCGGAAGGAACGTTTTACGCTAGGCTGACGGTGGATCACGTGAAGGATGTGGTAGAGCAGCATTTGCTTGGAGGAAGGCCGGTGGAAGAGCTGGTTTATGGAAGCGGAGAATCCTTTACCGAAACACCGTTTTACCGACCGCAGATGCGAATTGCCCTACAAAATTGTGGCGTGATCGATCCGGAAAACATTGATGAATACTTGGCATTAGATGGCTATAAGGCTTTGGAAAAATGCCTTTTCCAGATGGAACCTGAGCAAGTGATCCAGCAAATAAAAGAATCTGGCCTGAGAGGACGAGGGGGTGCCGGGTTTAGCACGGGCATGAAGTGGCAATTTACCGCAGAAAACCAGGCAGATCAAAAATATGTAGCATGTAATGCCGATGAAGGCGATCCGGGGGCATTTATGGATCGTTCGGTTTTAGAAGGGGACCCCCACTGTATTCTGGAAGCCATGGCCATTGCAGGTTATGCAGTAGGCGCTACACAGGGATATATTTACATTCGTGCAGAATATCCCATTGCAGTGAAACGGCTGACCATTGCCATTGAACAGGCCAGACGAGCAGGGTTCTTAGGGAAGAACATTTTGGGTAAGGCCTTTGATTTTGATGTTGAATTGCGTCTAGGGGCAGGGGCTTTTGTTTGCGGAGAAGAGACTGCCCTCATTGCCAGTATTGAAGGAGAGCGAGGAGAGCCAAGACCAAGACCACCGTTCCCGGCGAAGGAAGGGATTTTTAGGAAGCCGACCTTGCTGAACAATGTGGAAACCTATGCAAACATTACCAAAATTATTTTAAATGGACCCCAATGGTTTGCGGGAATTGGAACGGAAAACAGTAAGGGGACCAAAGTTTTTGCCTTGGGCGGCAAGATCAATAATACCGGTTTGGTGGAGGTCCCTATGGGAACGACCTTGCGAGAAATCGTAGAGGGAATTGGGGGAGGCTGCCCGGGAGGGAAGCAATTTAAGGCTGCACAGACTGGTGGCCCATCGGGAGGCTGCATTCCGGCGGCATTGATGGACACCCCCATTGATTACGATAACCTTGGCGCTATTGGTTCCATGATGGGATCCGGAGGCCTGATTGTTATGGATGAGGACAACTGCATGGTGGATATTGCAAGATTTTATTTGGAATTTACCGTAGATGAATCTTGCGGAAAATGCCCGCCTTGCCGAATTGGAACCAAGCGAATGCTGGAAATATTAACAAGAATTACGGAAGGAAAAGGAGAAGAGGGGGACATTGAGCGGCTTTGTGAAATCGGTCAAAACACCATAGATACTGCCCTTTGTGCCTTGGGCAAAACTGCACCTAACCCAGTTCTTTCTACCATTAAACATTTTAGAGAAGAATATGAAGCACACATTAAGGAAAAACGGTGTCCGGCAGGACAGTGTGCTGCCTTAGTCACTTACAAAATTCTTGAAGAGAAATGTAAGGGGTGTACTTTGTGTGCCAAGGCTTGTCCGGTAGGCTGTATTTCCGGAGAGGTAAAAAATCCTTTCAGTATTGATGCAAGTAAATGCATTCAATGCGGTGCATGTATGGAAAAATGTAAATTTGGGGCAATTGAAAGGGTTTAGGTGAAAAAATGATCAACGTAACAATAGATGGAAAAGCAGTAAAAGTTGCTGCGGGAACAACCGTATTGGCCGCAGCAGAAAAACTGAAAATAAAAATCCCAACACTATGCTACCTCAAGCATCTCTTGCCGGAGGGTTCTTGCAGAATGTGTCTGGTAGAGGTTTCTGGTGCAAAGGGATTAATGACGGCTTGCTCTACCCTTTGTGCAGAGGGTATGGAGGTAAGCACCATGAGCCAGCGGGTGATAAATGCCAGAAAATATGTGTTGAACCTACTGCTGTCCAACCACAGACGAGAGTGCTTTGCCTGTACCAAAAGTGGAGAGTGTAAGCTCCAGGAGTATTGCTATGAATACGATGTGGAGGAAAGCCTCTATCCGGGAGAGATGCTAGAAGGAGATATTGATCGAAGCAATAAATTCTATATTTATGACAAGAGTAAATGTATTTTGTGCCGACGTTGTGTACGGGTTTGTAATAAGCTGCAATGTAACGGAACCTTGAGCATATCCGGTCGAGGCTTTGACACCAATGTGAGAACGCCATTTGAAAAAGCCCTACATGAAACAGAATGTGTATCCTGTGGAAACTGTGTATCTGTATGTCCGGTAGGGGCACTAATGCCAAAGCAACAGGTAAAATATAGAAAATGGGAAACCCGAAAGGTAAAAACCACCTGCCCTTATTGCGGAGTAGGCTGCCAAATCAATTTGGTCCTCAAGGGAGACAAGATCGTGGAGGTTGAGCCTAGATTAGATGGCCCTAATGAGGGATTACTTTGCGTAAAGGGGAAATTCGCCTTTGGCTTCATCAATCATCCCGATCGGCTACAAACTCCACTGATTCGAAAGAATGGAGTGCTTGAAGAGGCAAGCTGGGATGAGGCACTAGAACTGATTGTCAGCAAGATTAATCGGGTTAGGCAGGAAAGCGGTCCCGAGGCCATTGCCGGCTTTGCTTCGGCAAGATGTACCAACGAGGAAAACTATGTTTTCCAAAAAATGATGCGTGCGGCCATTGGAACCAACCATGTAGATCACTGTGCCAGACTTTGTCATGCGTCTACGGTAGCGGGCCTTGCCACAACCCTAGGAAGTGGAGCCATGACCAACTCCATCGGAGAAGCGGCAGATGTTATTTTTGTTACCGGCTCCAATACTACAGAAGCCCATCCGGTTATCGGTGCAAAAATCAATCAGGCTGTAGCCGCAGGAGCCAAGCTGATTGTTGTAGATCCAAGGGAAATCGATCTTTGCAAAAAAGCGAGCATCTTTCTTAAAATCAAACCGGGCACCAATGTGGCCTTACTCAATGGAATGATTCACGTAATTTTGGAAAGAGGGCTGGAAAACAAAAAATTCATTGAAACGCGATGTGAGAATTACGAAGAATTAAAAGCAATAGTGAAAGAATACACGCCAGAGCGGGTGGGGGAAATTTGTCAGGTAGAGCCAGAAAAAATTATTGAAGCAGCGATTTTGTACGCCAAGGCAAAGCATGCGCCAATTTATTACTCTATGGGCGTAACCCAACATTCTACAGGAACCGATGGAGTAATGTCGGTGTCAAACTTGGCCTTGATTTGTGGAAAAATCGGAAAAGCCGGTAGTGGAGTAAATCCGCTTAGAGGACAAAACAACGTGCAAGGCTCTTGCGATATGGGCTGCCTTCCAGGGGATTTGCCAGGATATCAGAAGATCATGGATCCCAAGGTGAGAGAAAAGTTTGAGGCGGCATGGAACTGTAATTTACCTGCCGAGCCAGGCCAGACCATTACGGAAATCTTAGGAAGTGTGCGCAATAACGATATTCGAATGCTCTATATCATGGGAGAAAACCCGTTGATTAGTGATCCGGATCAGACCCATGTTGAGGAAGCCTTGAAGGCCTGTGAATTTTTGGTGGTACAGGATATTTTCTTAACGGAAACCGCAGAGCTTGCAGACGTGGTTCTTCCGGCAGGAACCTATGCAGAAAAAGACGGAACCTTTACCAACACAGAGCGAAGGGTGCAGCGGGTGCGCCGAGCGATTCCAAGCGTGGGAGACAGCAGAGAAGACTTTGAGATCCTAAGCGAAATTATGCACAGACTGGGACATACCAATCGCTTTGTTACCGCAGAGGAAGTGTTTGAGGAGATGGCAGCATTGACTCCATCCTATGGGGGGATTTCTTATCCAAGAATCGAAGCCCATGGCTTACAATGGCCATGCCCGGATAAAAAGCACAAGGGAACGCCTATCCTGCACAAGGACAAGTTTACCCGTGGAGAAAAGGCTTTGTTGATGCCAATTACCTATAAGCCATCAGCAGAGCTTCCTGATGGAGAATATCCATACATTTTTTCAACGGGAAGAGTACTGTATCAATATCATACACGAACCATGACCGGAAAAATTCAGGGCCTTTCCGATTTGGCAGGAACCGCTTACGTGGAAATTCATCCGGTAGATGCGGCGAGGTTAGGGGTGGTTTCAGGTTCCTTGGTGGAGGTGGAATCCCGGCGAGGAGCGGTACAGGTGGCGGCAAAGGTGACCGATCGCGTATCGGAAGGAAACCTGTTTATGCCATTTCATTATGCAGAAGGACCGGCCAACCGGTTGACCAATCCGGTACTGGACCCCGTTGCAAAAATTCCTGAATTTAAGGTGTGTGCAGTGAAAGTGAGAAAGGTTACACAATGAAAAGGATGGAGGCAGTGATCATTGCAGGAGGAAAAAGCACCCGTATGGGCTTTGACAAGCAGTTTTTGAGCAAGGGAGACAAGTCTATCTTTGAACGGAATCTCCCCCTGCTTCAACGTTGTTTTTCCAAGGTGCGGGTAATTACCAACCGGCCGGAGCTTTATGAAGAATATGCGGTAGAAACAAACCGGGATGTAATTCCCGGCTTTGGACCCCTATCGGGACTGCATAGTGCTTTGGTTCATAGCGAAGAAGAATACTGCTATGCCCTTGCTTGTGATATGCCCATACTCAATGAAGACTATATTGCCTATATTAAGGGCATTGTTTCAGCAGCAAAGCCGGATGCTTGTGTAAGCCGATGCGGATTACACATTGAGCCTTTTCATGGGGTGTATGGGAAGGGTGCGTTGCCGGTAATTGAAGCCGATCTTCTTGAGGAGAAGGCCTCGGTGAAAAAATCCTTGGAAAAAGTCAACACCTTCTATATTTCCGAAGAGATTACGCGGAGCTTTACCCCGGACTGGAGCTTGTTTATGAACCTGAACACCAAGGAAGACTATGAAAGGTTTTTGGTGGGATAATGGAAGAAACGAAAGAAATAAAAATCCTTCGTGTAGAAGAAGGGAAAACAACAGAAGCTGTGGATGTGATTGTTGTAGAAAAAGCCGTGGAGTTTTATCTTGATGGAGTATTTTTGTCTTCTACCGTTTGCCTAGATCGGGAGCTGGAAGCGCTGGCACTAGGACAGCTGATTTCTCAGGGACGATTAAGGGGGAGCATGGAGACACCGGAGATAAGCATAAAGGGTGGGCGAATTGATCTGTGTTCCAAAGGGATCGGAAGGGAAGGGGAAAACCAGCCTCCTTCCAAAGGAACGATCACCCTTACGCCTAAGCAAATTTCTTTGTGGGGAGAAGTGGTTTACCAGGGATCACCCTTGTTTCAACAAACGGGGATGATTCATAGCTGCGGTCTTTTTTCTTCAACAGAGCTGCTAGAATTTAGTGAAGACCTTGGTCGGCACAATGCGGTAGACAAGGTTCTGGGTAAGGCTTGGATGAAGGGGAGAGCCCTTAGTGCTTGTGCATTGTTTACCAGTGGAAGGATGCCCCTTGATATGGTCAATAAAGCAATTTGTGCAGGAATTCCGATTATGATTTCTCGCTCGGCACCTACAGCGGAAGCGGTAGAGGCAGCACAGGCGGCGGGGGTTACCTTGGTTGGCTTTGTTCGGAAGGGAAGAATGAACCTTTATACCCACGCCCATCGAATTACAGGGAGATAACGGTTGACAAGAAACACGCAGATGGCTATAATAAAACTTGTATACTTTATCACAGTAACGTGGTAAATCAATGAAGAGAAACGGAGAAAAAAGATGAACTATACCAAGGCAAATTTAAGACCGGAAGAATTAGCAACCTTAGAACTACGTGGTCTGTATGAAGAGTTTGGATACAAGAAATATAAGATGAGCAAGTTTGAAGAATATAGCCTATATGCGGCAAACAAGGACTTTTTGGCCGGAGACAAGGTGCTTACCTTTACAGACCTAGATGGTCGATTGATGGCATTGAAACCGGACGTAACCATGAGCATCATTAAAAATGTAGAGCGAGATCAAGCAGCACTACAAAAATTTTACTATATTGAAAATGTATACCGAGAAAGCAAGAACAGCAATACCTTTAAGGAAATTCCGCAGGTAGGTCTTGAGTATATCGGAAAGATTGAGGACAAGGGCATTACCGAGGTTGTCGCCTTGGCATCAGAGACCTTGAAGATTGTCAATGGTAACTATATTTTGGAGCTTTCCCACATGAGCTTTGTAGAAGAGCTGCTAAAAAATATGGAGCTAAGTGAAGAGGTTCATGTTCACCTACTGAACCTGATTAGAAACAAGAATCGTGATGGAATCAAAAAGGTGGGACAGAAGGCAGGAATCAGAGAACGAAACATTGATGCCTTGTGCAAGGTGACTACACTATATGGCGGTTTTGACAAGACCATCAGCGGGGCAAGGGCTTTGGTGATCAATGATGTGATGGAAGAAGCGCTAGATCAGCTAGAGCGCATATACCAAGGCTTGGTTGCACTAGAGGCAGAAGAGAATGTACAGCTTGATCTTTCTATGGTCAATGACATCGACTACTACAACGGGATAATTTTTAACGGCTACCTAAAAGGCAACCCGGGCAGCGTACTTGCCGGTGGGCAATATGACCGTGCAATGAAAAAATTCGGCAAAAGCATGGGTGCGTTAGGCTTTGCCCTTTACCTCAATGAAGTGGCAAAGATAGAGGACGGAGCACCGACAAAAGAGGAAGGCATGCTGACCATCGCCCTACCCAAGGGAAGATTAGGGGATCAGGTGTATGGCTTGCTTTCTCAGGCGGGATACGAATGTCCTTCTTATAACGACAAGAATCGAAAGCTGGTTATTGAGAACAAAGAAAAAAATGTACGCTACTTGCTGGTGAAACCAAGTGATGTTGCCGTTTACGTAGAACACCACGCGGCGGATATTGGCATTGTGGGCAAAGACATTTTGCTGGAAACTTGCCCAGATGTATATGAACTGAAGGATTTGGATATTGGTAAATGCAGAATGGCGGTGGCAGCCTTAAAGGGATACCGGGATGATGAAGAGAAAACCCTTCGCGTTGCCACAAAATATGTAAACGTAGCCAAAAAGTTTTATCAAGAAAGAAATCGAGATATTGAAATTATTAAGCTAAACGGGAGCATAGAGCTAGGACCAATTATCGGATTGACGGATGTGATTGTAGATATTGTGGAAACCGGTAGCACCATTAAGGAAAATAGCCTAGAGGTAATTGAAGAATTTAAGCAGGTTAGTGCAAGGCTGATTGCCAACAAGTCTAGCTATAAGTTTAAGAATGAAACCATCAACGATATTGTCAATGCACTTGGAGGGAAAAACCTTGAGTAGATTTATCAGTAGTCGCTTAAGCAATTTGGTCCCCTATACCCCGGGGGAGCAACCAAAGAATAAGCAATTAATTAAATTAAATACCAATGAGAACCCCTATCCCCAAAGCCCGAAGGTTTTGGAAGCCATTTTGGCTGAGGATCGGCAAAGGCTTTATCCTGATCCGGAGGCAGGGGAGGCAGTTCGCGCAATTGCAAGCTATTACGGCTTAACCCCCCAGCAAGTGGCGGTGGGCAATGGATCAGATGAGTTACTTGCCTTTGCGTTTATGGCCTATGGAGAAACCATTTACTACCCGGAAATCAGCTATGGGTTTTATCCCGTATTCCGCGATTTATTCCATTGCAAGGGGGAGGGGATTCCTTTGACCGAGGATCTTCGTATAGCGGTGAAGGATTACTTTGGCAAGAAGGGAACTGTGATTTTGGCCAATCCAAATGCACCTACGGGAATTGCCTTAACCCTTGAGGAAATTCAAGCCCTGCTTGAGGCAAATGGGGATCAGGTAGTAATCATTGATGAAGCTTATGTTGACTTTGGTGCAGAAAGTGCAGTAAAGTTAATTGAGCAATACGATAATCTTTTGGTGATACAGACCTTTAGCAAGTCTAGAAGCTTAGCGGGGATGCGTATTGGGATGGCCATGGGAAATGCGGCCTTAATTGAAGACTTAAATAAAATTAAGTTTAGCTTTAACCCATACAATTTAAGTAGAGATGCCATTGTCAGTGCCAAG
>JAVWKI010000028.1:0-694 GCA_036638575.1 Anaerovoracaceae bacterium
ATTGTTCCAATGTTTACATGGGGCTTATTTCTTTCAAACTTTTGTTTAGCCATTTTAAATTCCTCCTACTTAGATTATTTATTTATCTTTTCTATTAAACTATCAGGTAATTTCTCGAAGTGGTCAAACTGCATTACATATACACCTCGGCCCTGAGTCTTAGAACGTAGGTCTGTTGCATAGCCAAACATCTCTGATAGAGGTACAAGTCCTCTTACCGCAACTGCTCCAGCGTTCATATCGGAACCTTCGATTCTTCCTCTTCTACCACTGATATCTCCGATTACATCGCCCATGTACTCTTCCGGTACAGTAACTTCAACCTTAAAGATTGGTTCTAATAGTTTTGGTTTACCCTTCTTGCAAGCTTCTCTGAATGCCATTGATGCCGCTGTCTTGAAGGCCATTTCAGAGGAGTCGACTTCATGGTATGAACCGTCATAAAGTTCAACGCCAACGTCTACTACCTGGTATCCTGCAATAGGACCATTTTCCATTGCGCCTCTGATTCCGTCTTCAATCTTAGAGTGGTATTCCTTAGGAATTGCACCACCGACAATTGAGTTAACGAATTCAAAGCCTGATCCGGCTTCTCTAGGATAAACTTTGATCTTAACATGTCCGTACTGTCCATGACCACCAGACTGCTTCGCATATTTGTAATCTACGTCTGCAAGCTCTGTTAATGTTTCCT
>JAVWKI010000028.1:729-14483 GCA_036638575.1 Anaerovoracaceae bacterium
GTAAGAAACCTGTGGTTTACCAACGTTTGCTTCTACCTTGAATTCTCTTAGTAGACGGTCAACGATGATTTCAAGATGCAATTCTCCCATTCCGGCGATGATTGTCTGTCCTGTGTCTTCGTTTGTATAAGTCTTGAATGTAGGGTCTTCTTCTGCAAGCTTTGCAAGTGCAATACCCATCTTTTCCTGACCAGCCTTAGTTTTAGGCTCGATAGCAATCTCAATTACTGGATCTGGGAATTCCATTGATTCAAGAATGATTTCTTCTTTTTCATCGCAAAGCGTGTCACCGGTTGTTGTATCCTTAAGACCTACTGCTGCTGCAATATCTCCTGAGTATACTTCTTCGATTTCTTCTCTCTTGTTTGCGTGCATCTGAAGAATTCTTCCGATTCTTTCCTTCTTGCCCTTAGTTGAGTTGTATACGTAAGATCCTGATTTTAACGTTCCGGAGTAAACTCTGAAGAACGCTAGCTTTCCTACAAACGGGTCAGCCATGATCTTAAATGCCAATGCTGCGAATGGGCCCTTATCATCTGATGGTCTTTCCGCTTCTTCGCCGGTATCAGGAAGTACTCCCTTGATTGCCGGGATATCTAGCGGTGACGGCATGTAATCTACAACCGCGTCAAGCATCATCTGAACACCCTTATTCTTGTAAGCGGATCCGCATGTTACCGGAACCATCTGACCAGCAATGGTCATCTTTCTAATTGTCGTTTTAATTTCGTCCTTAGAAATTTCTTCTCCCTCGAGGAATTTCATCATTAGCTCTTCGTCGCCTTCAGCAACTGCTTCTAATAATTTTTCTCTCCATTCCTCTGCAGTTTCCTTTAATTCTTCCGGAATTTCTGCAACTTCGAATTCTTTTCCAAGGTCATCCTTATATATCTCTGCTTTCATTTCAATCAGATCAATAATACCTGTGAAACTCTCTTCAGCACCAATCGGTAGCTGTATCGGCACAGCGTTTGCCTTTAGTCTATCTCTTACCATTCCGACAACTCTGTAGAAGTCTGCACCCATGATGTCCATCTTGTTGATGAAAATCATTCTTGGTACGCCGTACTTCTCAGCCTGTCTCCATACCGTTTCTGACTGAGGCTCTACTCCACCTTTTGCGCAAAGTACTGTAACCGCTCCGTCAAGTACACGCAGAGAACGTTCAACTTCAACAGTGAAGTCAACGTGTCCCGGCGTATCGATTATGTTAATTCTGATGTCTTTCCATTGTGCTGTAGTCGCAGCAGAGGTTATAGTGATACCTCTTTCTTGTTCTTGTTCCATCCAGTCCATAGTTGCTGAACCATCATGAGTCTCGCCTATCTTATGGGTTCTACCCGTATAAAATAGAATTCTTTCAGTCGTTGTTGTTTTTCCGGCATCAATGTGCGCCATGATACCGATGTTTCTTGTTTTTTCTAATGAAAAACTTCTAGGCATCTAGATATACCTCCTTTCTGCTATTGTGTTTACCAACGATAATGTGCAAATGCCTTGTTGGCTTCTGCCATCTTGTGGGTATCTTCCTTCTTCTTTACAGATGCACCTGTGTTGTTTGCTGCATCCATTAATTCCTTTGCCAGCTTATCTGACATTGTCTTTTCGCCTCTTGCTCTAGTGTACTTTGTAAGCCATCTTAATCCAAGAGTCTGTCTTCTTTCCGGTCTAACTTCTACCGGAACCTGGTAGTTTGCACCACCTACACGTCTAGCTTTAACTTCTAAAACTGGCATGATATTGTTCATTGCTTTTTCAAATATTTCCAAAGCTTCTTCGCCTGTTGTCTTGTTTACCTGTTCAAAGGCATCATAGACAATTGCCTGGGCTGTTCCCTTTTTTCCGTCTAACATAATGCTGTTGATAAGCTTAGCTACCGCAACACTACCGTATACCGGATCAGGAAGCACCTCTCGCTTCGGTACGTTTCCTTTTCTTGGCACGTCTCTTTCCTCCTTGCCATAAATTGACATCGGTACTCAAATCTAGGGCCGTCTAAAGTTGTCCCCGGATTGTGCATGCTCCATGATATATATCAAGGGCATTTAATGAATTCCCGATCTTTTGTTATTTCTTCTTAGGTCTCTTTGTTCCATACTTAGAACGTGACTGTCCTCTTTCAGCTACACCAGCTGTATCAAGTGTACCTCTGACAATGTGGTATCTTACTCCCGGAAGGTCTTTTACTCTTCCGCCTCTGATTAGTACTACACTGTGCTCCTGTAAATTGTGTCCAATTCCAGGGATATATGCAGTTACTTCGATTCCGTTTGTCAGTCTAACTCTGGCAACTTTTCTAAGCGCTGAGTTTGGCTTCTTTGGTGTTACTGTTTTAACAGATGTACATACGCCTCTCTTCTGAGGTGAGTTTGAGTCAGTTGCAACTCTTCTGATTGAGTTCATTCCTTTGCCCAATGCAGGTGCAGTTGACTTTTTCTCACTTGACTGTCTGCCTTGACGTACTAATTGGTTAATAGTAGGCATTTGTTTCTCCCTTCTCCCACATCATTTGGTGGGCAATTTCATTTATTTTATGCCTTAAATGGCCTAAAACTATCGTCTAGTGTATCACAGGTTCCCCTATTATGTCAATTAGGGTTTTTATTCTTCTTCGGCTCCCGTAATCAGAATATCTTCGTGATCTGCATATTGTGTAATTACTGAATCGTCATCAACCATGATCGTCGGTTCAATGGCCGGCATTACCAGCTCATCTCCCTCTTCTTCTTCAGGCTCAACCTTATTGAAGGATTCAATGTACTCTGTGTTTGGACCGTAATCAATGTTAATGTTCTTGTATCGTTTCATTCCGGTTCCCGCAGGAATCAGCTTACCGATAATTACATTTTCTTTCAGTCCTAGCAGCTTGTCGTTTTTACCCTTAATTGCGGCATCGGTAAGAACTCTTGTCGTTTCCTGGAAGGATGCTGCGGACAAGAATGAGTTGGTTGAAAGGGATGCTTTGGTGATACCCAGCAAGGTCTTTCTTGCTACTGCTGGCTCTCCGCCGTTTTCTAAGGCTGCATCATTTGCTTCCTTCAATTCAAACTTGTTGTATAATCCACCTGGCAATAGATCCGTATCTCCCGGCTCTTCTATCTTCTGCTTAGAAAGCATCTGGCTTACAATTACTTCGATATGCTTATCGTTGATGTCTACACCCTGTAATTTATATACACGCTGTACTTCTTTGATGAGGTACTGGTATACGCCTTCAACGCCCTTAAGTCTTAAGATATCATGCGGGTAAAGCGGTCCTTGTGTAATGTTGTCTCCAGCTTCTACATAGTCCCCTTCTCTTACCTTCATATTGGCATTAAACGGTACGATGTAAGAGGTTTCTTCCTCGCCTCTGATGATGACTTCCTTTCGGTTGTCCTTGGTTGTGCTAACAGAAACTACTGTTCCATCAGCTTCACAGATAACTGCAAGTCCCTTTGGTTTTCTCGCTTCGAAAAGCTCCTCAACTCTTGGAAGACCCTGGGTGATATCGCCTCCGGCAACGCCTCCGGTATGGAAGGTTCTCATGGTCAGCTGTGTACCCGGTTCTCCGATGGACTGTGCTGCGGTAATTCCCACAGATTCTCCAATGTTTACATCTTCTCTTGTTGCAAGACTTCGGCCGTAGCACTTAGCACAAATTCCGGATCTGCTCTGACAAGTCAGTACTGAACGAATCGCTACAGATTCAATGCCCACCTCTTCGATGGTTCTTGCTACATCTTCTGAAATTTCATCGTTTTGGTGACAAAGAATTTCTCCTGTCTCCGGATGCTCGATATCGAGAAGGGAAGTTCTTCCTACGATTCTTTCTCTCAAGGTTTCGATAACTTCCTTACCTTCAGTGAAGGCTCTTACTTCAATACCCTCGTCGGTTCCGCAATCTATGTCTCTTACGATAACGTTATGAGATACGTCTACCAGTCGTCTGGTCAAATAACCTGAGTCGGCGGTTCGAAGTGCCGTATCGGCAAGTCCCTTTCTGGCTCCGTTTGTAGAAACGAAGTACTCCAGTACGGATAGCCCTTCTCGGAAGTTTGCCTTGATTGGAATTTCTACTGTCTTACCGGTAGCGTTGGCCATTAGACCTCGCATTCCACCGATCTGCTGAATCTGCTTCTTACTACCTCGGGCTCCGGAGTTGGCCATGATGAACAAGTTGTTCAAGCTTCCCAATGAACCCATCAGTGCGTCTGCAACGCGGTTTGTTGTATCGGACCAAATGTCGATAACCTTTTCGTATCGCTCGTTTTTGGAAAGCAATCCGTTTCTGTAGGCTTCTTCATGGGCGTCAACCAATTTGTCCGCTTCCTTGATGATATCGTCTTTTTCTACTGGGATTTCCATGTCGGAGATACTGATGGTAATTGCTCCGATAGTTGAGTAATGGAAGCCCATATCTTTGATGGCATCAAGCATAATCGCTGTGCCTGTATTTCCATGAACCCTGTAGCATCGGTCAATGATCTGTCCTAGCTTCTTTTTGTCACAAAGGAAGTCTACCTCCAAAGTGTACGGGTCATTTTTTCTGTCTGTTACAAAACCAAGATCCTGTGGAATCTGCTGGTTGAAGATAAATCGACCTACGGTAGATTCTACAATCTTTCCACGCTTATCTTCTTCTCCCGCATAACATCTCACCTTAACCTTAGCATGTAAGCCAACGGATTTATTCTGGTAAGCCATTAACATTTCGTCAATGTTGGAAAAAATCTTTCCATCGCCCTTTTCTGCTTCTCCGGTTCTGTCTTCGCCACCTGGGTGGGTTAGATAGTAGCTTCCCAGGATCATGTCCTGTGTTGGTGTAGTAATCGGAGAGCCGTCCTTTGGCGCCAAAATATTGTTGACAGAAAGCATAAGGAATCTTGCCTCCGCTTGTGCTTCTACGGATAGTGGTACGTGAACCGCCATTTGGTCTCCGTCAAAGTCGGCGTTAAATGCAGTACATACCAATGGGTGAAGCTTAATTGCCTTACCTTCAACCAGTACCGGCTCAAAGGCCTGGATTCCCAGTCGGTGAAGGGTCGGCGCACGGTTAAGCATAACCGGATGTTCCTGAATAATTTCTTCTAGAACGTCCCAAACCTGTGGTCTTACTTTTTCAACCATTCTCTTGGCACTCTTAATGTTGTGTGCCTCGCCTTGCTCAACCAATTTCTTCATAATGAACGGCTTGAACAATTCCAGTGCCATCTTCTTTGGAAGTCCACACTGCCAGAAGCGAAGTTCCGGACCTACGACGATTACCGATCGGCCAGAGTAGTCTACTCGCTTACCAAGAAGGTTCTGTCTAAATCTACCCTGCTTACCCTTAAGCATGTCGGATAGGGATTTTAGCGGTCTTGAGCCAGGGCCGGTAACCGGTCTGCCTCTTCTGCCGTTATCGATTAGGGCGTCTACCGCCTCCTGAAGCATTCTCTTTTCATTTCTAACAATGATATCTGGTGCACCCAGATCAAGCAAACGCTTTAATCGCTTATTTCTGTTGATTACTCTTCTATATAAATCGTTTAAGTCCGATGTGGCAAATCTGCCACCGTCTAGCTGAACCATCGGTCTTAAATCCGGTGGAATTACCGGAATCACTTCCATGACCATCCACTCAGGACGGTTTCCGGAAATTCTGAGGGCTTCTACAACCTCCAGTCGTCTTACTAATTTGACTTTCTTTTGGCCCGTTGCTTTTTTAAGTACCTCTCTGAGCTCGTCTGAGAGCTTAGGAAGGTCAATATTCGCAAGAAGGGTCCGTACTGCCTCTGCACCGATTCCGGCCTTGAAATCCTCACCATACTCGTCTCTGGCTTCTCTGTATTGTTGTTCGGTAATGATTTCCTTGTAGATAAATCCACTGGCACCCGGTTCTAATACTACATAAGCTGCGAAGTAAAGAATTTTTTCTAGGTTTCTCGGTGTCATATCTAGGATCAAGCCCATTCTGCTTGGAATGCCCTTGAAGTACCAAATATGGGAAACCGGAGCAGCAAGCTGAATGTGCCCCATTCTTTCTCTTCTTACCTTAGCCTTTGTTACCTCTACGCCACACTTGTCGCAGACGATTCCCTTAAACCGAATTCTCTTGTACTTTCCGCAGTGACATTCCCAGTCCTTTTGGGGTCCGAAGATTGCCTCACAGAAAAGGCCCTTTGGTTCAGGTTTTAAGGTTCTGTAGTTAATGGTCTCCGGCTCTTCTACCTCTCCGTGTGACCAACTTAAAATCTTATCAGTGGAGGCTAAACCAATCTGTAATGATTCAAAATTATTTAACTCATAACTATTATCTTTGTTTTCATTCATGGTTAACTGTCCTCCTATTACTCTTCATCTTCCATTGCTTCATCGTCCCCAAAGTCTTCTTCCATTTCCAAGTCTTCCAATTCAGGCTCTTCTTCCTCAAAAACTTCTTCCTCTACAGGGAATACGGGTTCTCTTTCGATGTCCACAATGTCTCTGATGTCTGTCGCATCTTCTATTTCACTGGATTCTCTGAGCTTAATTTCCTGCTCATCTTCGGTAAGCACTTTTACGTCTAGTCCCAAAGACTGCATTTCCTTAATCAATACCTTAAAGGACTCAGGAATTCCCGGTTCAGGAATGTTTTCACCCTTAACGCACCATAAGCCTCAAGTGCCCAAACTTCCATCTCTCCAAAACGCTGTCCACCAAACTGGGCCTTACCACCAAGTGGCTGCTGTGTTACCAGTGAGTATGGACCAGTTGATCTGGCGTGAATCTTGTCATCAACCAAGTGATGCAGCTTCAACATATACATGTATCCTACGGTTACCGGGTTATCAAAACGATCTCCCGTTCTACCGTCTCTGAGCCATAGCTTACCACTTTCATCGTAGCCGCAGTCGCCCAGAAGTTCTATAATATCTCTTTCGTTGGCCCCGTCAAATACCGGCGTGGAAATATACCAGCCCTTGGTTTTTGCAGCAAGACCCAAATGTACTTCCAATACCTGTCCAACGTTCATTCGAGAAGGTACGCCCAAAGGATTCAACATGACCTGTAAAGGCTGTCCACTCTCCATAAACGGCATATCCTCTTCTGGAAGGATTCTGGAAATTACACCCTTGTTTCCGTGACGTCCAGCCATCTTGTCTCCCACCTGGATTTTTCTCTTGGTGGCAACATAGACTCTGACTACCTTGTTTACGCCCGGAGGAAGATCTCCACCTTCTTCTCTTGTAAACTGTTTTACGTCCAGAACGATACCCGCTTCTCCGTGTGGCATCTTTAGGGAAGTATCTCTAACTTCTTTTGCTTTTTCTCCAAAGATCGCTCTCAGCAATCTTTCTTCAGCGGAAAGTTCAGTTTCACCCTTCGGCGTTACCTTACCCACCAAAATATCTGTTGAGCTTACTTCAGCTCCCACGCGGATAATTCCTTCTTCGTCTAGGTCCTTTAAGGCTTCTTCCCCTACGTTTGGAATATCTCTGGTAATTTCTTCAGGTCCAAGCTTAGTGTCTCTGGCTTCTGATTCATATTCTACAATATGGAGGGACGTAAGCACGTCTTCCATAACCAATCGCTCATTTAGGATGATAGCATCCTCGTAGTTGTATCCTTCCCAAGTCATGAATCCAATCAGTAGGTTCTTACCTAGTGCCACTTCACCGTTTTCGGTGGAAGGACCGTCAGCAATAACTTCTCCGGCTTCTACATGCTCTCCGTTAAATACAATTGAACGCTGGTTGATACAAGTTCCCTGGTTGGAACGCTTGAATTTTAATAATTTATATTTATCCAGACCACCGTTATCATCTCTTCTGATTCTGATTTCGTTGGCATCTACATATTCGATTACTCCGGCATTTCTTGCAAGCTCAACAACACCTGAGTCCTTCGCTGCCTTGTGCTCCATACCTGTTCCAACAACCGGTGCTTCTGTTACCATAAGTGGAACGGCCTGACGCTGCATGTTTGCTCCCATCAGGGCTCTGTTGGCGTCGTCGTTTTCTAGGAACGGAATCATCGCAGTCGCTACAGATACAACCTGCTTCGGCGATACGTCCATGTAGTCAATCTTGTCTCTGTCCACAAGGTCGATTTCTCCACCGACTCCTCTTGATGCTACTCTGAAGTTTACAAAGTGCCCCTCGGAGTCAATTGGCTCGTTGGCCTGTGCAATAATCATTCTTTCTTCCTCATCGGCAGAAAGATATTTAATTTCTTCTGTTACCACACCGTCACGAACGATTCTGTACGGCGTTTCGATAAATCCGTAATCGTTGATGATTCCGTATGTGGTCAATGAACCGATTAGACCGATGTTCGGACCTTCCGGTGTTTCAATCGGACACATTCTTCCGTAATGGGAATGGTGAACGTCTCGCACCTCAAAGCCTGCTCTCTCTCGAGAAAGACCTCCCGGTCCAAGTGCTGACAGTCTTCTCTTGTGGGTAAGCTCTGCCAGTGGGTTCGTCTGGTCCATGAACTGTGACAACTGAGAGCTTCCGAAGAACTCCTTAATTGCCGCCGTAACCGGACGAATATTCATTAATGCCTGCGGTGTAGTCACTTCAATATCCTGAATGGTCATTCTTTCCTTAACTACACGTTCCATTCTTGCAAGACCGATTCTAAACTGGTTCTGCAGTAGCTCGCCAACCGTTCTCAGTCTTCTGTTGCCTAA
The DNA here is from genome assembly GCA_036638575.1 of Anaerovoracaceae bacterium. GTDB lineage: Bacteria > Bacillota > Clostridia > Peptostreptococcales > Anaerovoracaceae > JAXGRD01. The sequence goes on from JAVWKI010000028.1 coordinate 9,368, forward strand.
ATGGTCAATATCATCCACCTTACCAATTCCATGGTTTAGGTTGATTACATAACTGATTGAGGCGATCATATCATCAATAATAATGTGCTTTGGAGAAAGGTCATTCTTTCTGGCCTTCAATGCACGTTTAATATCGTCTTCTTCTTGGTTTTCCTTAAGGATATCCATTAACACCGGATAGTAAACCTTGTCTGCGATCTTTAGCTTGGAGGTGTCAAATTTCACATAGCCAGCCAAGTCAACGAAGTTGTTTCCGATAACCTTTGTCTTTTCATCGCTGTCCTTGCCATAAACCAAAACTGACCATACTCCGGCGTTTTCAATTTCATAACCCTTCTTCAAGGAAATCGTTTGGCCCTTTTGCGCCAAAATTTCTCCCGTTGACGGATCGATAACATCCTCGGCTACCACTGCATCTTCCAGTCGATTGCCCAGGCCTAATTTTTTGTTGTATTTATATCGACCAACCTTTGAGATATCATATCTTTTTGGATCAAAAAATAAAGAATTAATTAAAGATGATGCACTTTCTTCTGTCGGTGGCTCACCTGGTCTTAATTTCTTGTAAATTTCCTTCAATCCTTCAGTGCTGTTGGTCGTTGTATCTTTTTCTAAGGAATTGATCAGTCTCGAATCATCTCCGAACACCTTCAAAATATCCTGATTGCTATTTAGCGAAAGTCCTTCCGGATGATTGTTGAATCTTGCCTGCTCATTGCCGATAAATGCATCCATTGCTCTAATCAATGTTGTAACCGGCTGCTTTCTCGTCCTATCTACTCTCACCGAAATAATTTCGTTTGAGTCCGTTTCATACTCAAGCCAAGCACCCCTGTTAGGAATAACAGTGGTTGAAAATAAATTTTTACCCGACTTATCTACTTCTACTTCATAGTATGGCCCAGGTGAACGTACTAGCTGGGTTACTACAACTCGCTCCGCTCCATTATAAATAAAGGTACCCTTTTCTGTCATCAATGGGAAATCACCCATGAAAACTTCTTGTTCCTTTACTTCTCCGGTCTCATTTGTAATAAGCCTTACTTTTACCTTAAGGGGAGCCGCATAGGTTGCATCTCTTTCCTTACAAGCCTCCTGATTGTACTTCGGGGGATCACTTAATGAATAATCTATGAACTCCAGTACTAAATTGCCTGCATAATCCTTGATTGGGGAGATGTCCTCAAACACTTCCCTCAGCCCTTCTTCAAGAAACCAATCGTAAGATTTTGTCTGAATTTGGATTAAGTTTGGCATTTCAGCGACTTCATTTATCTTGGAAAATGTCTGACGCTCTTTCCTACCTAACATAACGGCTTTTGGCATAATCATCACTCCTTATATAATTAACAAATCACATTGCGTGGCAGTCTACTATGATACCATACTATTGTCAATAGGTCAAGAAAAACTTGTTTTCTTACTTAATTGATCATTATATCATAAAATAAACAATAAAAAAACCGGAACATTTCTGCTCCGGCATTTTATTTTTTAGCTTACTTAAGTTCGATAGTTGCGCCAACTTCTTCAAGCTGTGCTTTGATTGCTTCTGCTTCAGCTTTTTCGATTCCTTCTTTAACTGTTGAAGGAGCTCCGTCAACAACTTCCTTAGCTTCTTTTAGACCTAGGCCAGTAAGTTCTCTAACTACCTTGATTACCTTGATCTTTTCTGAACCAACGCCAGCAAGAACTACTGTGAATTCAGTCTGCTCTTCTACTTCTGCTCCAGGTGCTGCTGCTCCTGCAACTGCTACTGGTGCTGCTGCACTTACGCCGAATTCTTCTTCGCAAGCTGCTACTAGTTCGTTAAGTTCTAAAACTGTCATGCTTTTTATCGCTTCAATGATTTGATCTTTGTTCATTTTAATTCTCCTTTTTATATTTTGTTATTACGATTTCTAAATAATTATTCAGCAGGCGCTGCTTCTGGTGCTGCTTCGCCGCCTTCTGCCTTTGCATCTGCAATAGCTGCAAATGTTCTGACTGCTTTTCCAATCGGTGACTGGATGCTTCCCATGAACTTTGCGATTAGAACGTCTCTTGACGGAATCTTTGCGACTTCTTCAAGTGCTGCTGCATCATAGAATGTTCCTTCGATCACGCCGCCCTTAAACTGCATTTTCTTAAAGTCTTTGATTGCATCGTTTAATATTCTTGCTGGAGCCGTTGCATCCTCATTACTGATTGCAAGTGCGCTTGGACCTTCTAAGATCTGTCCCAGCTCCTCGTATTTGCTTCCTTCAATCGCTCTTTTAATCAAGGTGTTCTTGTAAACTGTGTAGTCAACATCTTCGCTACGTAATTTGTTTCTTAATGTTGTTGCTTCTTCTACAGTAATACCGATGTAGTCGATTACTACTGCTGATTGTGCATTTTCCAGCTTTGTTTTGATCTCGTCAACGATTACTTGCTTTGCTTCATAAGCTACTCTGATTGTATCTGACATGCTGCTTGTCTCCTTTCTGACGATAGCCCGTATGCGTATCGTCTGCATCTTTGGTACTCAATAAAATTCCTTGCCTATCGAAGACAGACAAGGACAATATTTTATATTGTACCTCGGCGGGATATTAAGCTTTCGCCCCCGCTGTCTACGGTTAATTTTCAATTTTAGTTATGTTTACAGGTTTCCTACTCTAGCCGGATTAATTTTTACTCCCGGTCCCATAGTTGAAGTTACTGTAACGCTCTTTAGGTACTGACCCTTTGCTGCAGCCGGCTTTGCTTTTACGATTGCGTCCATAAGTGCAACGAAGTTGTCGTTTAGCTTATCCGCACCGAATGATGCCTTACCGATTGCTGTGTGTACGATGTTTGTTTTATCAAGACGATACTCAACCTTACCGGCTTTGATATCGCTTAATGCTTTTTCAAGATCCATCGTTACTGTACCTGACTTAGGGTTTGGCATAAGTCCCTTAGGTCCTAGAACCTTACCTAATCTACCTACAACACCCATCATATCCGGAGTTGCAACGATTACGTCAAAGTCAAACCAGTTTTCTGTCTGAATCTTCTGTGCTAGTTCTTCTGCACCAACAAAATCCGCACCGGCAGCTTCTGCTTCCGCAGCCTTTGGTCCCTTTGCGAATACTAAGACTCTCTTTGTCTTACCTGTTCCGTGTGGAAGTACGATTGCGCCTCTAACCTGCTGGTCTGCGTGTCTTCCGTCTACACCAAGTCTTACGTGAACTTCTACTGTTTCGTCAAACTTAGCTTTTGCATTCTCTGCAACAAGTGCAAGTGCATCCTTAGCTTCATAAAGGTTTGTCTTGTCAACCTTTTCTGCAGCTGCTCTGTAATTTTTTCCTCTTTTAGGCATTTTAACCCTCCTCGTGGTTCAATCGGCCGAAGCCTCCCACAATCTTAGCCTTCAATAACAATTCCCATACTTCTTGCTGTTCCGCAAATCATCTCTGTCGCTGCTTCGATGTCTGTAGCATTTAAGTCTGGCATTTTAATCTGTGCGATTTCCTGAGCATCTGCTCTTGTTAGTGTAGCAACCTTTTTTTTGTTCGGTTCGCCTGAGCCGCTCTTAAGCTTCGCTGCTTTTTTTAGCAATACTGCTGCAGGTGGTGTCTTACAAATAAATGTAAAGCTTCTGTCTGCATATACAGTGATTACTACAGGAATGATCATTCCCTGCTGATCCTGAGTCTTGGCATTAAATTGCTTACAGAAGTCCATGATGTTTACGCTCTTCTGTCCAAGTGCTGGTCCAACTGGTGGTGCTGGTGTAGCTCCGCCTGCAGGAATCTGCAATTTAATATAAGCTTCTACTTTCTTAGCCATGTTTATTCTCCTTTCTCTTAAATTTTATCAATTTGTGCAAATTCTAATTCTACTGGTGTTTCACGACCAAACATAGAAATCTTTGCTTTTACAATTTCTCTTTCAGTATAAACTTCCTCAACAACACCCATGAAACTTTCAAAAGGTCCATTGATAACTTTAATGTTATCGCCTTCTTTAAGATCAAGGTCAATATTGATTTTTTCAATACCCATTCTTCTTACTTCTTCAACTGATAGCGGAATCGGATCAGAACCATGACCAACAAAACCTGTTACGCCTTGAGTATTTCTCACTAGATACCAAGACTCATTTGTAATTATCATTTTAACAATTACATAACCAGGAAACATTTTTCTGGTTTTTATAACCATGCGACCATCTTTTGGTTCAGCCTTATCTTCAGTAGGAACTACAACACTTAATATTAAGTCTTGCATACCTCTGTTTTCTACTAGTTTTTCAATATTAATTTTAACCTTATTTTCATGACCAGAATAAGTATGGACAACATACCACTTTGGTGTTCCGTCGCCACGCAATCCTTCCCCTTCTATGGGTGCCACTGTTTTTCTTTCATTTTCAGTCATGTTTAACCCTCATTACATTGTTATACCTAGCACTCCTTTTAGAGCTGCCAGGAATCCTGTATCGATTAACCAAAATGCTGCTGTGAAGAAAGCACATACTATTAGAACGATAGCAGTATATGAGCCTAATTCTTTTTTTGTTGGCCATATTACTTTTTTCATTTCTAATTTAACACCTTTTAGGTACTCTCTGAAACTCAATTTTTCCTTCTTTTTAGATGTCATTTGCTGAGCTTTTTTCTTTACATCAGTGTTCTGAGCATTATTCTTTGCCATATCGTTACCCCTTATTTAGTTTCCTTATGAAGTGTGTGCTTCTTGCAGAATTTGCAATATTTGTTGAATTCCACACGATCCGGGTTGTTCTTCTTGTTCTTCATTGTATTGTAATTTCTCTGCTTACATTCAGTACAAGCTAGTGTTACCTTTACTCTCATTTCTATTGTCCTCCATCAACTTAAAACTAGAGCTTTCCTTAAAGCTCTGCTGTAATTTCTCATAAAGTCGCTATGTAAGTATATACTCACACCCTCAAAAAGTCAAGCGCTTTACAGTCCATTTTCTTGCATTTTAAAACTGCAGGTGCATTGCCTGCAGTTCTTAACTTCACCTATTATACAATACATTTAAACTCTCGTCAATGATTTTTGCACAATTATTACATACAAAAAGAGGGCGATAATTCGTCCTCTTTTAATTAAGCTTGTAGCTCTATTGATTTAATTATTCAA
>JAVWKI010000029.1:0-599 GCA_036638575.1 Anaerovoracaceae bacterium
CCTACGATACCAACAAGAATGATGGATGCTCTGGAAATGAATACCACTTTTTTGTCTGAAGCATTTGGATTGATCCATCGCTTGTAAAAGTCAATGGAGGCCAAGGTTCCCACAAGGAGAAGCAAGGCTGCAACGGTACTCATAATTGCGGACATAATTGCCGTTAGCACCACTGCGGAAATTACTCCCGGGAACATCATATCGGCTAACATTGGGATAACCAATTCATGCTCGTTGTTGGCAATGTCCAGTCCCGGTAATAGAATGATTCCGATTAGGCCAAGGATGTATGGGGTGAAGCAAAAAAGCTGGGTCCAAATGGTGGCATAAACTACAGTGGTTTTTGCTACCTTCGGAGATTCCATGGCCATGTGCTTGTTGACACAATGCGGCAAGCCCATATATCCGATGAGGTAAATCAGTACCGAACCGGCAATAATGCCATAGGCCCCTTCATACTGAAGATCCTTACCCCAAACACTCAAATAGGTTGGATCGATCTCTGCAAGACCTAAGTTTAGTCCGGAAAATCCACCAAGCTTAATCAAGGAAAGAATCAAAACGGCAATCAGTGCACCAATCATGATGAAGCCTTGAAT
>JAVWKI010000029.1:609-14313 GCA_036638575.1 Anaerovoracaceae bacterium
ATGACATCTGTCCAAGCTACGGCGAAATAACCTCCAATAAACGTATAGAGTAAGATTACGGTTACACCCACAACCAGTCCGATTTCCAGAGGGAAGCCAAAGAGGCTCACCATGGTTTTGCCGGCTGCAAGGAATTGTGCCAATACATACCCGGAAAGGCCAAACACTGCGATAATGCAGGCAATTACCTTCACTGGGATAGATTCATATCGTTTTTCTAAATATTCAATAGGCGAAATTGCATCCAGTAGCTGAGATAGTCTTCTCATTCGTCTGCCCAGTACAGATACATTGACCAAGCCGCCTCCGGCATCTCCTACTGCATAAAATACAGCAAACCAACCAATTTGATAGGCCAGTGCCGGTCCACCCATGAACATGTATCCGCTCATTGCGGTGGTTTGTAAGGTCAGTGCAGTAACTAGCGGCCCCATAGATCTGCCGCCAAGCATAAAGTCTTCAGAGCTTTTGGCACGCTTGTTCCAAAATACGCCCATTCCGATCATGCCGAAAAAGTAAATTGCCAAAACAACAATTTCTATCTTCATTGCTTGCCACCCCCTTTATGTCCCTTTATGCTTTGTTCAAATTCTGAGTCGTCAATCTTTGCATCCTGTCTTGCCATGCAGAAATAGACGACAAAGGCCAAAATGGTAAAAATAAACGGCCAACTTAAAAATGCAAAAAATGAAGCGATAGGCATTCCTATAATTGTCATATCCTCCTCCTTTCAGTTCTCCTGCTCTTTAGTTAACTAAAGTTTACAAAAGTTCTTGCGGGAATGCTATGGTTTGCCTATCTATTTAACCTAAGTTTATGAAATTTTTAAACTCTTCTTAATCTTCACTTAATTCCTTGAGTGAAATTTTGCTTGTACTGGATGATTTTTCTTTTGGTGTTTGGCTCCTGGGGAAGCAGAAAGCTAAGAAGAACAAAGGTAAGACCGTTAAGGCCCAGGGCCAAAACTGCTGAAATACTCGTATCTAGGGGGGAGAAAATCACAAGGGCAAAGAAGGAGAGTGTACCAAAAATTAATCCGCAAATTGCTGCCTTCCCCTTGGAACGAGAAAAAAACAATCCGCCGATTACCGGTACAATCAATTGTGCCAGTCCGGAAAGTGCCAATATGCCCATGTCAAAAATGTTTTTTGGAATCAGCAATAGCATCAGATAAGCAATTGCCGAAATAAATAATAACGCCCACTTTGCCACAGGAACCAAGCTTTTTTCCGGTAGTTTTTTGTTGATGTATCTCTTGTGAATATCTATGGCATACATCACCGACATGGCATGAATTTGTGAGTTTGCGGTAGAAAAAATTGCCGCAGCAATTCCCAGAAAAATAAAGGTACAAAAGATCGGATTTGCATTTTCCAGCATTAGTTCCGCAATAAGGGTGTCCGCTGCCCCGCCTCCCGGCTTGAGAATCATTCCTGCATTGCCTGCAAACAAGGTTCCGATGCAAACGATGGAGGAAATGCAAAGGAGTAAGGGCAAAAGCTCAAAGTTTCGTTCCTCCTTGGCAGCATAATTTCTAATCCACATTTGTGGCCCCATGAAGGCACCCATGGGAACAACCAAAAACATACAGATCCATAGACCGATTCTTCCTCCTCCACTGAGCACGACTGCTTGAAGATTTTCTTCTACTAAACGATCAAAAACTACTTCTATTCCTCCAGCAACCTGGATTAAAAAAAATCCGGAGGCCAAGATGGTTACAATAATCAATACCGCATAAAAAGCATCGGCAAAGGTTACCGCACGAAGTCCCCCTGCCCACAGGTAAACCACCAAGACCAAAAAGAAAATCAGTCCGCTAGCCTTCCAGGAAATAAATCCTCCCGTTGCAACTTCAATGAGAAACAAGCCCCCAACCATCTGCACTTGCAAATAAAGGATGGTGAACACAAAGCTAATCCCTGTGACCAAAAGATTTAAGGTCTTTGAGCCATAGATGTCGCTGAAAAAGTCCGTTGCCGTAATATAGTTATGCTGTTTTCCATAAAACCAAATTCTTCGACCAAGAAGGTAAAACAGTAGGGCAAACAAGGCATCCCAACCCACTGTAGTCATATAAATTGGGCCTTCTTCATAGAAATAAGCGATGGCACCCATAAAGGCAAAGGCGCTCATCCAAGTGGCAAATACCGTTGCATACATAGGAAGAACGCCCATTTTTCTGCTTTGCAAAAAAAAGCTACTGCCTGTAGGCAAAACTTTCTTTCCGGCGATTTCTGCAAGAAATAGGGGTACGAACATAAAGCTACAAATCATCAATAGGATCAGTGGATTTTCGGACATTTTTCACCTCCTGGCCATTCTTGTCTTTATTCTATCACAAACTTAGACTATAATAAATGATATCCACAGTAAGGGAAAGGAGGGGGAGCTTTTGTATTCTGCCATTTTATTTGCATTTACTACGATTACCTTGATTATATCCTTCGCCTATTTTTATATGTTTTCCCGAAAACAGGAGCAATTCATGCAGTTTTGGGGATTTTCTTGGGTAGCCTATTCCCTTAGCTTGCTTTGCCTAATTTTTTATCTTAACAATGAAGCGGTGATTTTTTTAGAAATCAGAAAAGTCATCGATATGTTCAATATTCTGCTGCTTCTGTTTGGGGTTTATGCCTTTATGCATGTAAGAATTCCTGTATATTGGTATCGATTTTCCCTATATTTGGTCCTTTTGGCCGGAGTATCTGCCCTTTATCAGTTTGACCTGTTCTCTTTGTACCTACCCCTAACCATTTATCAGTTTTCCATTGCCCTTGTGATTTGCTACCATATTGTTCGCCACTGGACACTTCCTTTGGTTGAGCGGATTATGGCCACAACGGTTTTTGTCCTTTGGGGTATTGGTCATCCTTTGCTGCTCATCTTTGAACTTTATTATCATCAGCTTTACAATCTTTATATTGCCGAGCTGGTTCTTTCCAATGTATTGAATTTCTGCATTCTGGTTTTATATATTCAAAACGCAGCCCGGGAATACGACCTAGGAGAATCCCTTTACAAGAAGGTGGTGGAAAACGCCAAGGATGCGATTATTTACTATCGCCTGCATCCCTATGAGGCCTTTGCCTATGTTACCCCTTCCATTGAGGCCCTCACCGGCTATGCACCAAAAACCTTTTATCACAATCCCCGCCAATATCTCAACTTAGTTGCACCGGAATATTTCGATGAAATCACCGATGTCTTTGGGGGCAAAATCGATCATTCCGGAGGAAATATCTTCAAAATTATCAAGAAGAATGGAGAATATTTTTGGGGTGAGGTGAATACCACCATTGTCTATGACAAGCAAGAACGTGCTATTGCCATTGAGTGTATTTTGAGAGATATTACGGAAATGAAGTCTGCACAAATTGAGCAAATCAATGCCAAGGAATCCAGAGATTTACTTCTTTCTTACCTCTCTCATGAGTTGCGTACCCCCCTTACCTCTATCGCAGGCTATCTTACCGCACTAAATGATGGTATAATTAATGAACCTGAAGAAGTAAGCAGTGCTATGGAAATTATCACCACCAAAACCACGGTGCTAAAAAGCTTAGTGGATGATTTGGATCAGCTATCCAAGCTAGAAACCAATCAATTTTCCTTCAATTTTATGACCTGTAGGGTTACAGAATTGTGCGCCCACTTAATTTCCGATCATATTAACGATATTCGTATCTCCGGATTTCAACCTACTGTAGTTTATAATGGGGAAAAGCTTCAAAATCAATGGGTTGTTGCCGACGAGAGTCGAATTAACCAGGTCTTCTCCAATTTTCTTTCCAACGCGATGAAGTACACCAAGGACAGCGGACAAATACAGCTTTGCTTTGATATCGATTGGGAAAAGGAAGACTTTGTTGTTGCCGTCCGAGATTTTGGTCCGGGAATTGCAGAAAAAGATTTGGCCCATATTTTTGATCGATTTTATCGTGTCCCCGGCTCCATTGCTAGTGGGAGAGGCTTAGGCCTTACCATTTCTTCAGAAATTATTGAAGCACATAAAGGAAAAATATTTGAAACAAGCAAGTTAGGCGATGGTGCAACCTTTACCTTTACCCTTCCCCTCTATCCTGTAGATTAAGGAGAATCAATCATGGCAAAAGAAAAAATATTAATTGTAGATGATGAACAACCCATTAACAAGCTGGTTTCTTCCTATGTGAAGAATGAACAATTTATTGCTTTTTCTGCCTATACGGGCAAGGAAGCTTTGGAAATTATTGACGAAGAAAAACCGGATTTAATTATTTTGGACATTATGCTTCCGGATATTGAAGGAACGGCACTTTGCCTAGAAATTCGAAAACGTAGCGATGCACCGATTATTTTTTTAAGCTGCAAAACCCAAGAAATTGATAAGATCATTGCGCTTTCTGCCGGTGGAGATGACTACATGACCAAGCCCTTTATGCCCGGTGAGCTGGTTGCGCGAATCAAGGCGCACCTACGAAGGAGAAACCAAATTTCCTCCTCTACTGCCGCAGAGGTAGACAAGGTTTACCTCTTTGACAATCTCAAAATTGACTTTGATGCCTATGAGCTTTTTTTGGATGGCAAAGAGATCAGTATTACCACCAAGGAATTTGAAATTTTAAAAATGCTGGTGGAGAATCCAAGGAAGGTGTTTTCTGCAACGCAAATTTTTGAAACCGTGTGGAAGACCATGTGCATGGATAACGATGCCAAAACCGTTATGGTTTATATCAGTAATTTACGCAAAAAAATAGAACCTAATCCGGAAACGCCGAAGTTTATCATCAGCGTTCGCGGAGTAGGTTATAAGTTTAATCAATGCCTTTCCAAGTAAATCTTCTCTTTCCCCATCCGGTTTTGTACGCATAAAACAGGATAAGACAAAGATAGGCCCACCAACAAATTACATAACCATAGATAAAGGGCAAACCCAAAACAAAGGGATAGGCTCGATCTGCAATGAACAGTACCCCCGGAAATTCTATGGCACAAATCCCTATGGCCAAAAGAATAAAGATGATTCTTTTGCGTTTCTTGCAAGGCTTCACTGCTTTGCTTCCTCTTCCTCACTTTGTCGCATATCTGCTACATCTGCCATTTGAAACTTGACGAGCTTGTAAAGTGCATCTGGAGAAATCTCTACCTGGCTACCTATTTTTCCTCCACTAACAATAATGGATTCAAAGGTTTCCGCGCTGATGTGCAGGACGGTAGGAAAGGTTTTTTTCATTCCAATGGGAGAACAGCCTCCATGGACATATCCGGTCAGCGGCAAAAGCTCCTTACTCTTGATCATTTCTATGGATTTTTCTGAAACCGTTGCAGCGGCTTTTTTTAGGTTAAGCGCACAGTTTGCGGGAATAACGAAAACATAGTATTGTTTTGACCTACCCATAGTAACCAAGGTTTTGAATATTTTGCCCGGGTCCTGGGATAATACCTTGGCCACCTCTTCTCCGCTAAGTGCTTTGGCCGAAGGATAACGATAGCTTTTGTAGTTAATCTTTTTCTGTTCTAAAATTCGCATTACATTTGTTTTTTGTTCCATTTGCCATCACCTCTTTAGATAATTGTACCATAAAATTCGCCAATCAAGAACCCCTTTTCACGGCTTCGTCTACAATGGCTACTGCAACTTGAAATTTGGACAGACAAGGAAGCTCAGTTACTGAGGTTTCATCAATTAGGGTAACAATATTGGTGTCATGACCAAAGCCTGCCCCTGCTTCCTTTAAATTATTGGCTACAATTAAATCTAAGTTTTTTTTCTTTAGCTTTGCCTTAGAATTTTCTATCATATTTTCCGTTTCCATAGAAAACCCACAAATAAATTGTTTTTTTGGTTTTTGTTCTCCTAGCTGCTTTAATATATCCGTGGTCCGCTTTAGTGGCACGGCCAAGTCTCCTTCTTGCTTCTTCACCTTATTTTCGTAGGTGACTTCCGGAGTATAATCGGCTACCGCTGCCGCCTTGAAGATAAAGTCTGCACTTTTGGCTGCGCCAAGTACCTGATCGTGCATCTCCTGGGCACTGAGAACCGGGATGAATTCGGTAAACATCGGTGGCGCTAGCTGGGTTTTTCCGCTGATTAAGGTGACCTTTGCTCCTCTAAGCATACAGACCTTCGCAATGGCATAGCCCATTTTTCCTGTGGAGTGATTGGAAATAAATCGTACCGGATCGATGGGCTCTATGGTTGGTCCTGCCGTTACCACAACGCTTTTTCCCTCCATATCTTTGTTCATGGCCAGCTCGTATAAGATATGCTCAAACAGTACCTCCGGCTCAGGCATCTTCCCTGCCCCCACATCATTGCAAGCCAATAGACCTACAGCAGGTTCAATGACCTTTACCCCATAGTCTCTAAGGATCTGCAAATTGTCCTGAGTAATCCGATTATTGTACATATTGGTATTCATGGTCGGTGCAACCATTTTGGGTGCAGTGGAAGCCAGAATGGTCGTGGTGAGCATATCATCGGCTATCCCTACCGCCATCTTGGCAATAACGTTGGCCGTAGCAGGTGCAACCAAAATCAAATCTGCTTTTTTGGCCAGTGAAATGTGCTTCACATCAAAATCAAAGCAACGATCAAAGGTATCAGTTATACATTTATTCCCGGTGATGGTTTCAAAGGTAAGGGGCGTAATAAACTCTGCCCCGTTCTTTGTCATGATGACATGCACATCGCAATGGTTCTTTTTCAATAAGCTTGCCAAGCTTGCGATTTTGTATGCCGCAATGCTTCCGGTTACGCCTAAAATTATGGTTTTTCCTTTTAACACGGTTAATTTCCGCCTTTCTTAAATTTCCTGTTCTATTCTAATCCCTTCCCCGTTAAATTGCAATACTGCGCTTTGGGGTTAAACAAAAGAGATAGTTGCCACGGCCTTCTCTGCCATAGCAACTATCCTTAACTTTACTTTGCTTCATTTAAGCTATTTTTTCGCCTATTGTTTATCCTATACCGGATAAACAGAGTTTTCTTCGTCTAACAGGCTTAAATCTATCAGTTCTTGTTTTTCAATTCTTCTCTTAAAGAAGTCTTGTGCAACTTTCGGGAAGAAGGCCTGAGTCAACACGTCTTCATCCTGCTGCATGTATCGTGCACAGTCTTTTTTTGCAATGGCAAGCTCTGGTTCGATTAAGTCTGCCGGTCTGCAAGTTACTTGCTTTTCTTCGCCTAAGATCTTCTTTACAACTTCTTCCTTGATTGGAATGGTTGTCTTTCCATACATTCCCTTAACCAGCTGTCTTGCTTCGTTTGGAACCATCTTGTAACGTTCTCCCATGATCACGTTTAATACAGCCTGTGTTCCTACAATCTGGCTGGACGGAGTAACTAGTGGAGGGAAACCGAAGTCTTCTCTCACTCTTGGTACTTCCTTCAATACTTCTTCAAATTTATCCATTGCATTGGCTTCCTTCAGCTGAGATACTAGGTTAGACAGCATGCCGCCCGGTACCTGGTAGATCAAGGTGTTGATGTCTACACCCATTAGCTTAGTGGAAAGTAATCCGCTCTGAATGTATTTTTCTCTAATCGGTCTGAAGTGCTCTGAAACCTGGTTCAATAGCTCCATATTTAGACCGGTATCATATTCGGTTCCACGGAATGCCGCTGCCATTGGCTCTGTCGGTGGCTGAGAAGTTCCTTCTGCAAATGGAGAGATTGCGGTGTCAATAATATCCACCCCTGCCTCTGCAGCCTTCATGTAAGTCATGCTGCCCAATCCACTGGTTGCATGGGTATGCAGCTCAATAGGAATGCTAATTGCATTTTTTAGGTCCTTCACTAGCTTGTAAGTACCGTATGGATCAAGCAATCCTGCCATGTCCTTAATACAGAAGGAGTCTGCTCCCATCTGCTCTAATTCCTTACCTAGCTGGACAAACATATCGTTGGTATGTACCGGACTGATGGTGTAAGATACACAGCCCTGTGCATGACCGCCGTATTTTTTGGTTGCCTTGATTGCCGATTCAAGGTTTCTTGTATCGTTTAATGCATCAAAGATTCGGATGATGTCAATTCCGTTACCAATTGCCTTATTTACAAATTCATCTACAACATCATCGGCATAATGCTTATATCCTAAAAGATTTTGCCCTCTCATAAACATCTGTAGATTTGTCTTTTTAATGTTCTTTCTTATGGTTCTTAGTCTTTCCCAAGGATCTTCATCTAAAAATCTTAGGCATGCGTCGTAGGTTGCTCCGCCCCACATTTCTAGGGAATGATATCCGACATTGTCCATTGTTTCCAAAATTGGCAACATCTCTTCTGTTGTCATTCTTGTTGCAATGAGTGATTGATGTCCATCTCTTAGGACTGTTTCTGTAATTTTTACCTTACTCATGTTTCACTCCATTTCTGCTCGTAGGTGAACGCCTTCACCCTTGCTCTCCTTTTGCTTTAATTTTGCGTTTACGCCAAGTTGTACTTGATTGTTTTTCTTTTAATACAAGGTTATTATACTTGCTATACCTTCATTTTTCAACTCTTTTCAGCAAATCTTGTCCCCATTATTTTTCGCTATCTTCCTCTAAGGTTCTTGCAAAATACTCTATGGCTTCCATCCGAATTTCGCTGACAAACTGCCGGCTCATCTCCGCAGATTTCATGACCATTTTGACAATCAGCTTATCCTTTCCTTTTTGTTTACGCATGTCCAGTTCACCCCCAAAGCTTGTGGTAATCAAGGCATGTTCTAATAAACGTTCCGGATAGTTTCGTTCAAAAACTGCTCTGGTTTCTTCGATATTGCTATTACATAGGAACAGGCCGACTTTTTTCTTTAGTAGCACCGTCAGGTTGTTTTCCACAAACCTTAATACTGCCTTATGAATCTTTCCCATTCTCACACTGCCACCAATAACGATGTAATCGTAGGCCTCCAGTGAGGGGTTTCCATTTTCTAGGTCAAATACTTCAGTGTCTTGTAATAGATCTTGTAAGATTGATGCACATTTTTCCGTAGTTCCTGTCTTGCTTCCGTACACAATTAACGTTTTCATTTGCCACACTTCTCTTTCTTCTTTTCGTTCCAAGGAATAGGAATTATGCTACCCATAAATGCGGCCAAGGCTAGGGGTATCACCACCCGCACCGGGAAACACAAAAACAACACCGCCACAACAGCCAGCGGTTTACGCATAATATATCCGCACAAAGTGGCAACCGTAACCGCCACACCAAAGATAGGCGCTACCCCGGTAAAGGACACCAAAAAATATCCCATGGCCACTCCGGCAAAGATTAGCGGAAAGATATTGCCTCCTCGCCAACCAAAATTTAAACATAAGTTAATTAAAAGAATTTTCCCTACAGCAGTAAGGAGTAGGCTTAGGGGAGGAATGCTCTCCCAAGTATCCATAACCAAAATAAATTCATGCTCTCCTGAAAACATAGTCAAGGGGAAGCATAAGCCAATGATGCCTAAAAAAGCACCACCAGCAATGCAGCTAAGCACCCGATATTTTTGTAAGGGTTTGGCCATGAGGCCAGTTAGCTTATCCAGCACAACATAAAGCAGACCGCAGAATACACCCGCAAAAACAAAGAGAAGAAACCACTTCCAGTTCTCCACAGAAAAGGTAAGTCCTTCATCAAATCTAGGAATACCCGATCCGCCTCCAAAGAGCGTTTTTAGTCCCATCATTGTAGAAAAACCGCCAATGATGCCGGCAACATAGACAATGAGTTTTGCCTTTTTTAGATTTTCATTTTGAAGCAGCCCCTGGCCATCATCGTCTTTTTCTTCGATATTGTCTGCAATACCAAAAAAAGGGGAATTGAAAATAACACCTAGAGTGGCTGCCATGCCTGCTTCTGCCAAGTCTCTGACCTCCGCGGTTTTGTATTTTAGCCGATCTCCGATCCAGCAGCAAAGGCCTACAATCAGCCCGGTAAGTCCCGCTTCCGGCCCTAAGCTACCGCCAAAAATAAGCGGAAGCAAGGCTGCAATAATGATAATATGCAATCGATCATAGGCATAAGTCCCTTGGCTTTTTAATTTGCCTCTTACCTCTTCCAAGTTCTCCGGCAAAATGCCATATTTTTTTTGAAGTAAGCCAATTAGCAATCCGCCCAATAGACAAATTCCTACGGTATACAGTTTTGGATGTCCCACAAGGGAAGGAAGTGTACCCCAAAGCAAGCCGGTGCCTAAATTCATTATCCTTAGTACCGACCAAACGATGGTTCCTGCTACCGCACCCAAAATCAGGGAAAATAGGGAAAACAGGAGGATATTTCTTCCTTTGGGTTTTTGTCTCTGCCCGCTCATCTTACCTTGCGTCCTCTCTTGTTGCTATCTATTTCTTCGCTAAGTATTTTTCTACATAATCTACATCGGAAGGAGTATCAATGTACTCGGTTCCTCTTTTTTGTCTTGTTTCTCGCCCTTTTCCGGTAAGTAAGATTACCGTATGGTCATCTGCTTTTTCGATGGCTCTTTTGATGGCCTCTTCCCGGTCAGGAATCAGTTCATAATTTCCACCTTGTGCCTTAATGTGGGCTGCAATTTCTTCGCTGATCTTTGCTACAGGCTCTTCTCCCGCATCTTCTTCGGTGAGGATAGACAGATCTGCATACTTTCCTGCAATATCTCCAAGCTCTTTTCTTCTTCCCAAAGCCTTCTTGCCCGGACAGCCAAAGACGATAATAATCTTCTTTTCCGGGTATTCTTTTTTGGTGGATTCAAACAAGGAGTTAAAGCTCATTTGATTGTGTGCATAGTCAACAATTACGGTTAAGGTTTCTGCTTTGTTGGTAAAAACCTCCATTCGTCCGCTAACCTTGGCTTTTTTTAGACCCGCCTTAATGTTGGCAAGAGGAATATTCAGTCCATAGGCCATTGTTATGGCCGCAAGGGCGTTGCTCACATTGAATAAGCCGGTAAGGCCAATTTTAAATTCCTCGTCAAAGCTATCGCTCTTTGCCTTAAAGCGGATTCCTCGTTTCCCCGGAACTACATCATAGCCTACAATGTCTGCCCCTTCATCCATGCCAAAGGTGAGTATCCGTTCTACGCTCTCCCCTTCTTTTGCGGCATCAAGAACCTTCTGGCAATAGCTGCTGTCCTTGTTCACTACCGCTGTTTTGCACTGGGAGAACAGAATCATTTTTGCTTCAATATAATCCTGAATGTCCGGATGCTCAATATCGCTAATGTGATCATTTCCAATATTTAAAAAACAGCCAATGTCATAGGTTACCCCTAAGGTACGCTGATATTTCAGTGCTTGGCTAGAAACCTCCATGGTTAGGTACTCGATTCCGCTGTTTACCGCGTTGGCCATATGTCGATGAAACATCATGGCCTCAGGGGTAGTGAGATGAGATTCCTCGGTAATTACCCCATCATAATTGTCAATGCCGGAAATAATCCCGCTGGCAGGTTTTTTCATTTCTTTTAGGTAATCATCCAAAATTGCGCGCATGAAATATGCGGTTGTTGATTTCCCTTTTGTGCCGGTAATGCCAATCAGCTCTAGCTGCTTCCATGGCTGATGATAAAAGAAGTCTGCCAGCTTCGCCATAGCGGTTCGGATATCCTTCACTAGCAGATAAGGAATATCTCCCCCTACCCTTTCATCTCTTGTTTCAGAAACGTAAGCAATGGCTCCCTTATTTAAGGCCTCTTGCAAATATTTGGGAGAAAAATGGGCTCCCTTACAAACAAATAAGGTTCCAAATTCAACTTCAGCAGAATTATAGGATAGGCAACGTATTTTTTTCTTCCCACCTTCTTCAGTAAGGTTGTCTTCAAGCAATAGATTATTTCTTTCCAATAATGCTTTATACGCACTTAACGGATAAAACCTTTCTTCCATTTTAATACTCTCCTGGGGTGTAGGTGTCCCCTTTTAATTTCCCTGTAAGAATGTCATAGAATCCCACTTCCGTAGAATACATGTAAACAAACACCCAAAGGAAACCAGCACTAATCAACAGACTATAAAGATCTAGCACCAAGCCATACAATCCAAATAATACGCCCAGTCCTGAAAGTAGGAACACTGGCACACAAGCTAAAAGTCCCCAACCGATAAAGGATAAGCAAAGGCAAAAATATTTTGCCTTATTTCCATTCATTAGGCGCTTGCTCTCGTTTAAACATTCTCGAATGCTTAGGTTTGGATTATCTGCCATAACAAAATACGCCTGGCTATATTTAATTGCCGCAATCGGTGCTAAAACAAGGCCTGCGATTGGAATAAGTAACCATAAGAATACCCACAGTGCAATCCAAAGCGAAAGTCCCAAAGTCTTGCCAAAACGCTCAAATCCTACAAATAATTGTGCCATGTCTGAAGTTGTTTTTCGGAATAAGGACATAAAAAATACAGTTATGCCATAGGCCATAGGTCCCGAAATCAAAAGCACATAAACCCCCGATAACGGTGTAGATTTCGTCATCAATGATTCATTCCCAAAGCTATAAGTATAATTCCCACTGGAATCAAGCACATTCATAAACTGAGTAAAATCTACCGTCTGTCCAAAAATGGCGTCAATAAACATCGGCGGTACAACAACAATCACCATGTAAACCAAGGTAACAACTACTGCCTGCTTCCAATTTCCCCGCAAAGCCTCTAGTCCTAAAGCACGTAAGTTTTTGCTGTCTTCTGTAACAATAATATGATTTTCCATAATTTTTCCTTCCTTTCTTAACTATAATAATTATCGCACAAAATCAAAAAATGAGCAAGGGCTTTAATTTTACCCCTGCTCAAATTCAAATTCAGCATAATTAATACAAATTTGCAAAGATCTCACGAATTTCTTCGTCAGTTAATACAACATAGTTGTTGCCTAGTAGTCTCTGCTGGTTTGCTACAGTTGATTTTGTGAACTCATCGATCTGTTCCTCAGTCATACCATATTCCTTAAGAGGCTTCTTGTCTAACAATTTGCCTAAGAACTTATCTAGTTCGTCATAGCAATCCTTAACATCACAACCAAGAGCATCTGCAAAGATTTGGTTTGCTACAGCGATCTTTCCGGAAGGATCTTTTCTCATGTACATCTTGAATACTTCTGTAAAGAACTGGAAGTTTGCTTCGCCGTGTGGTACATGGAATGCAGCTCCAATTGAGTAAGATAAAGCGTGAACTGCTGCGCAGCCTGCGTTACCAAAGGCAATACCGGCATAGTTTGAAGCAAGTAAGAAATCCTTTAATAAAGGTTTTCTGTTTTCTGCATTGTTTCCGCCAGCAGCGTCAAGAGCCTTATATCCATCCATGATCATCTGAATAGCCTGTAATGAATACATTTCTGTAAACGGTGAAGCCTTTGGTGATAGGTATGATTCGATAGCGTGAATCAAAGCATCTACTGAAGATGTTGCGAATACTTTGTCTGGAAGTCCCTGAAGGGATTCAGGAATAAGTACTGCAGTATGCGGATAAGTTTCTTCAACAGCAATACCCTTCTTTGTATGAAGAGATTTTAGCTCAGCAATTGCAACGTTTGTTACTTCTGAACCTGTTCCGCAAGTTGTAGGAACAACGATTAATTCCTTATCTCTTACTGGAGCAACTTCGCCAGTGAATAGCTTAACAGATTCATCTGGTGTCTTTAATGCTAATACCTTACAGATGTCAACAATTGTGCCGCCACCGAAAGCAACGATTCTATTGTGAGGATATTTGTCCATATCCTTCTTCATTGCGTTGATCATTTCATCTGAAGGTTCGCCCTGTCCATAT
>JAVWKI010000030.1:0-13983 GCA_036638575.1 Anaerovoracaceae bacterium
CTTTTGGGACATTTTCTCAACTGGTATATTAGGACATTATCACATTTGGTTTATAGCGGCCACACTGCGTGTTTTCTTTTTTCTTGACGAAGGAAGAAATTTGCTATAGACTAGGGGCATAAATTAATGTAAATATTGAACAGGGGAGCTTGTGTACAGGCTGAGAGGAAGCAATTAGCTTCGACCCTAAAACCTGATTTGGATAATGCCAACGTAGGGAGCGACGAGTTGTGTCAATTACGGAGAACATCATCAGGTGTTCTCTTTTTGTTCATCTGGGGAAGTCCTGTTCAGCAATAGAAAGGATTAAAAATGAAAGAATCAAAGATTTCGGTGTGGTCAAGTGGACTAATTTGGTTTGGGGCAGCTATCTCTGTAGCAGAGATTCTGACGGGAACCTTATTTGCACCCCTTGGCTTTGGAAAGGGCCTACTGGCCATTGTGCTTGGCCATATTATTGGTTGTACCTTGCTTTGTTTAGCAGGTCTTATTGGAGGAAAAACAGGGAAAAGTGCCATGGATACGGTGAAGCTTTCCTTTGGAGAGAAAGGATCCTATCTGTTTTCTTCCTTAAATATTTTGCAGCTACTAGGATGGACGGCGGTCATGATCTTTAGCGGTGCGGCAGCGGCAAGCTCGGTGTTTCCTCTTGCAGGACCTTGGTCGTGGAGCTTGATTATCGGTGGCCTAGTGCTGGTTTGGATCTTAATTGGCATCAAAAATCTAGGCAAGGTGAACCTTGTTGCCATGAGTGGCTTGTTTATTTTGACTGTGGTACTAAGCACCTTGATTTTTAGGGGAAATCAAGAAGGCTTGGTAGCGGGAAGCTTGCCCTTTGGTGCAGCCTTAGAGTTTTCTATTGCCATGCCCCTATCTTGGTTACCGTTGATTTCTGATTATACCAGAAAGGCCCAAAAGCCTGTTGCTGCCACCTTTGTTAGCGGCGGAATTTATTTCTTTGCCAGCTGCTGGATGTATATTATTGGCATGGGTGCGGCGCTGTTTACCGGGGAGACGGATATTGCCAAAATTATGATGGGTGCAGGACTGGGACTTGCAGCAATTTTCATCATTGTATTTTCTACGGTCACCACAACATTTTTGGATGTGTATTCGGCGGGCGTTAGTGGAGAAAGCATTACAAAAAAACTGGGAGAAAAGCCACTGGCCATTGTGGTTTGCCTTTTGGGGACTGTTCTGGCAATTTTTACGCCGATTACCCAGTACGAAGGCTTCCTTTACTTTATCGGTTCTGTATTTGCACCGATGATTACTATTTTGATCGTAGACTTTTTTGTACTGAAGAAGGATAGTGGCAAAAAAATGATAGACGGTACAAATCTTTTGATTTGGGCCATTGGATTTGGAATTTATCGTGTATTTTTGACCATAGATACGCCGGTGGGCAATACGGTTCCGGTGGTGCTGATCACCGCAATTTTGGCGATTTTGGTTGGAAAAATCGGTGGAAAGAGAGGGAAAAATGTTTAAACAGGAATTAGAACAGTTAAGAGAAAAAGGTGCCTTGGTTCACAATATTACTAACTATGTGACGGTGAATGATTGTGCCAACATTCTTTTGGCCTGCGGTGCTTCTCCGATTATGGCAGATGATCCACAGGAGGCTTCGGAAATTACCAGTATTTGTGGAGGACTGTGCATAAATCTTGGGACATTAAATCAGCAGACCATACCGGCAATGCTGCAGGCAGGAAGAAAATCCAAGGAACTGGGACATCCGACCTTGCTGGATCCGGTGGGGGTTGGTGCTTCTGCCTTGCGAACCAATACGGCCATTGAACTGATGAAGGAAATTGACTTTGATGTGATTCGAGGAAATATTTCTGAAATAAAAACCTTGGCGGAAGGAAGCGGAACCACCAAAGGGGTTGATGCGGATGTGGCGGATCAAATTACCGAAGACAATTTGGAGCAAGGAATAAGCTTTGCCAAAAAGTTTTCTCAAAAAACAGGCGGTGTGGTGGCTATAACGGGAGCAATAGATATCGTTGCAAAGGGAGAAAAAGCGTATATAATTAGGAATGGAAACCCAATGATGAGCAAAATTACAGGAACTGGCTGTATGCTCAGCGGGATGATTACCGCCTACCTGGTAGCAAACCCGGAAACGCCACTAGAGGCTACCGCAGCAGCAGTTTGTGCTATGGGCCTTTGCGGAGAGCTTGGTTTTGCTAGGCTGACGAAGGCAGACGGGAATTCAACTTATCGAAATTATATTATTGATGCGGTGTGCAATCTCACCGGAGAAGAATTGGAGCGAGGTGCAAATTATGAAGTGCGATAGTAAGGCAATGCGGTTATATGCCGTAACCGATCGAAGCTGGCTGGGGGGGAGAACCTTGGCCATGGATGTGGAGGCAGCCTTGGCTGGAGGGGTGACCTGCTTGCAGCTACGTGAGAAGGCGCTGGATAAGGAAGCCTTTCTTGCAGAGGCAGAGGAAATCAAGGCGATTTGCCAACAGTATCAGGTTCCCTTTATTATCAATGACGATGTGGAAATTGCCCTTGCAGTAGGCGCAACCGGTGTTCATGTGGGCCAAGCCGATATGGAAGCGGGAAAGGTAAGAGAGAAGATCGGAAAGGATATGATTCTCGGTGTCTCCACCCAAAGTGTGGAGCAGGCCTTGCTTGCGGAAAAAAATGGCGCAGATTATCTAGGGGTAGGTGCGGTGTTTAGCACCTCCACAAAGCTAGATGCGGCAGAGCTGCCAAGGGAGACGGTAAAGGCAATTTGCCAAGCGGTAAAGATTCCGGTAGTGGCCATTGGGGGGATTACCAAGGAAAACCTGGGAGAACTTAAAGGAACCGGAGTGGACGGAGTTGCTTTGGTTTCTGCGATTTTTGCGGCAGAGAATATTGAAGCACAGTGTAAAACCTTGCGATCCTTGTCTGAAGAAATGGTTGGAAAATGAGGGGAAAATGAAGGGAATAATTTTTGATTTTGATGGGACCTTGTTTGATTCCATGGATCTTTGGGAGGATGTGGATCTAAGGTTTTTGGCAGAATATGGGAAGGTACCTTCTCAGGCCTTGCGCAACAAGATAAAAACCATGAGTGCGGCAGAATCGGCAAAAGTTTTTCGCCAGACCTTTGACTTACCCTTGACAGAAGAGGAGATTTTGGCGGAATTTATAAATATCGTCAATGAACGATATGAAAAAGAGATCTTGCCTAAGCCCTTTGTTTTAGCCTATTTGGAGGAATTGCGCCAGGCAAAAATCCCTTTGTGTATTGCCACTGCCACGCCCAGAAAGCCAATAGAGGCGGCATTGCAGCGGGTTGGAATCGTAGACTATTTTTCCTTTATTCTTACGCCGGAGGAGGTTCCGGAGGGGAAGACGAGGCCGGATATTTATCTGGAGTGTGCACGGAGATTTGGTTTGCAGCCAAAAGAAATTACGGTGTTTGAGGATGCCCTTCATTGTGTGAAAACTGCCAAGGCAGCCGGATTCACTGTGGTGGGTGTTGCGGATGCCTCCGCGCAGGAAGAACGAGAAGAAATTATTGCGCGGGGAGATAGATTTATAGAAACCTTTGGGGAAATGCTAAAGGAAAAGAAAAAGGGAGAACAAAATGAAAAAAGTGTTGACGATAGCAGGCTCTGATTGTAGTGGCGGAGCGGGAATTCAGGCAGATCTCAAAACCATGGCTGCCCATAGAGTTTATGGAATGAGCGTAATTACGGCACTAACTGCCCAAAATACCGTAGGGGTAACGGGGATAATGGATGCAACGCCGGAGTTCGTGGCCCAGCAGCTAGATGCGGTGTTTACAGATATTCGTCCGGATGCAGTGAAGATCGGCATGGTTTCCAATGGGGAAATTATTGCGGTGATTCGCGATAAATTATTGGCGTACAAAATGGATAATATTGTGGTGGATCCGGTGATGATGTCTACCAGCGGAAGCAAGCTTCTTTGTGATGAAGCAGGAGAGACACTGATTTCCATGCTACTTCCTATGGGCAGGGTAATTACACCCAATATTCCAGAGGCAGAGGTTTTGTGCGGTTTTGCCATTGAGGATGAAGAAGGAATGCGTCTTGCGGCTAGGAAGATTAATGAAACGCTTGGCTGTGCGGTATTGGTCAAGGGCGGTCATTTGATCAACGATGCAGCAGATATTCTCTATGAAGACGGAAGAGAACAGTGGTTTAGAAGTGAGCGAATACAAACCACAAATACCCATGGAACCGGATGTACCCTATCCTCAGCTATCGCTTGCAATTTGGCCAAGGGAATGGATCTGGCAGAGAGCATTGCACAGGCAAAAATTTATCTTACCGGAGCACTAAAGGCCGGTTTAGATTTGGGACAGGGTAGCGGACCGCTGGATCATGTTTATCTGGGGTAAGTTCCCCTTTCTATCGCCTCCCATTACCCACGAAAAAGAGACAGAGAAAAACGGTAAAGACGCCAAAATCATTGATAATCTAAAGAAAAAAGTTTATAATTAATATCAATAAAAAAATTAGGAAAAAAATAGAGTGGTGTTAGTTAAAACTGGGGAGGTCATGAGTGCTGATTCTTGCATATGGTACGATTTATGCGTGGGTTTTTACGTTAGGTGCCTGTATTGGAAGCTTCTTAAATGTGGTGATTTACAGGTTGCCTTTGAATTTGAATATCGCAAAAGGTAGATCCTTTTGTCCACGCTGTAACCATACGTTGCAGGGGAGAGATTTGGTCCCTCTGGTGAGTTTTGTCTTGCTTAGAGGGCGTTGTCGTTTTTGTAAGGCAAAAATTTCGGGAAGATATTTTCTGGTAGAGGCCCTAGGCGGTATTCTTGCGGTTATTTGCCTAAAGCATTTTTGGCTTACGCCGCAGGCAGGACTTGCCTTTTGCGTATTGATGATTTTGCTGGCCATTACCTTTATTGATTTGGATATACAAGAAATTCCCGATAGCTTAAATTTAATTTTATTCCTTCTTGGGATCTGCGGGATCTTTCTCTTTGGAGAGGTTTCCCTGAGCTCAAGAATCATTGGATTTTTTGAGATTTCTCTACCTATGCTGCTAATGAATTTTGTAATCAAAGATAGCTTTGGTGGAGGAGACATTAAGCTTTGCGCCGCTTGCGGCTTTCTTCTTGGTTGGCAGGGGATGTTGATTGCAGCCTTCATTGGAATTCTTACCGGAGGCATTTATGGTGTCTATCTTTTGGCAGGAAGGAAAAAAGGAAGGAAAGACCACTTTGCTTTTGGTCCTTTTTTGGCCTTGGGCATTGGGATTTCCTTGCTGTGGGGACAGGACCTTTGGCAGCTGTACCTAGGGCTGTTTTGACCGGAGAAAAGTCAAGGAAGAATAAACGAAATGTAAGGAGTTATCCCTCTTGAAAGGAGACAGACGGTGCCGATATTTGAATACAATGCAGCTCAGCTGAGCGGCAAGAAGGTAAAGGGCAAGAAGCAGGCAGATAGTGCTGCCACATTGAGAACCGCCCTAGAAGAAGAAAATTTATATCTAATCAGCTGTAAGGAGGCTGAGGAGAAAAAGACAAAGCCGATGAAGGCAAAGCTTCTGGCAGAGTTTTGTCGAGAACTGGGCATGATGCTTGGTGCAGGGGTGCCGCTGATTCGTGCCCTAAACATCATGGTACAGCGAGATATTCACCCCAAGCAAAAGGGCAGCTATATTAAGCTACACCAATCCTTGCAAAGGGGTTATATGGTCTCCGATGCCATGGAAGAACAAAAAGGAATCTTCCCTGAATTCTTGATCAATATGTTTAAGGCGGCGGAAGCTACCGGCGGAATGGAAAAAACCTGTTCAAGAATGGCAGATCACTACGAAAAATCTCATCGACTAAAGCAAAAGGTAAAGGGGGCGATGATCTACCCGATTATCCTCATTGTGGTTACGGTGCTGGTGGTTTTGGTGGTCTTTCTGGCCATTCTTCCTAAGTTTTTCCAAATGTTCGAAGAGCTGGAAACCCCGTTGCCGGGAATTACCCAGTTGATGATCAACATCAGTAAGGGGCTGCAATCCAACTGGCTTTACTTGTTGATTGGCGTGTTAGTAGCCGTTGTGGCAATTAAGGCTTTGCTCTCTTTGCCTAAGGTACGCATTGCCGTGGACAGGGCTAAGTTAAAGCTTCCGATTATTGGCAAGCTTATTCGGGTAATTTATACCGCAAGATTTGCAAGAACCCTATGCTCTTGCTACACTAGCGGAATTTCCATGATTAACTCTTTGGAAAACACCAAGGATACGGTGGGAAATAAATACATAGAGGCGCAATTTGAGGAGGTAATGGCGGGGGTGAAAAACGGTGAAGCACTATCTGCTGCCATTGGAAAGGTGGTTGGCTTTGATCCTAAGCTGGCTGCAAGCATTCTCATTGGAGAGGAGACCGGGCGGCTAGATGCCATGCTTGAGAACACTGCAGATACCTTTGACTTTGAGGCGGAAATCGCCTTGCAAAAATTAACTGCGACGGTAGAGCCGGCAATGATCGTGCTGATGGCGATTATCATCGGAACCATTATGATTTCAGTAATTTTACCGCTACCGGCAATGTATAGCGCGGTAGGTGCACAAGGCGGAATGTAGAAGGAGACAATTATGGAAACATCACTATATATCAATACCGATAGAGTCCAATTTGCTTGTGGAAGTGCCGGAAACAAGGGCGTTGTTGTGGATGCCTTTGGAACAGTCCCCCTACCTCCAGAGACGGTAATCAACGGAATTATCCTCAATGAAGGGGTGTTCAAGGATGCAGTGGCAAGGGCTGTAGAACTATCCCCCTTGACGAATTTTGAGAAATTGCGGGTTTGCATCGGAGGAAGCTCGGCAATGTTTAAGGTAAGAGAAATTCCCAATATGGGGGAGGACAAGGTATTAGAATGGATGAAGGGCGAGTTTGCCAGTGAGGATCAGCTAGAGGAGGAAGAGCTAATCTATGACTACGCGACGATTGCTCCCGGCCCTGAGGGCGGTCAAACGGCTTTGCTTTGTGCCATCAAAAAGTCCATATTGGAACAATATATTCGCCTTTTGGGAGACCTGGAGATCACCATTTCTTGTATTGATGTGGGAATTGCCAGTCAGGTAAAGCTATTAAATCGCATGAAGGAGGCTGAGGGAAAAACCTTCATCATGCTATACTTAATCGGAAACAACCTAGATGCCAGTCTTTATGTTGATGGCGTATTAAAGATATTTGTGCGAAGCAGACTACTCTACGATCGGGGGTCATCTGGATTTGAAGAGGAGCTAGCACAGAATATTTCCAAGATGATACAGTTTAACAAATCAGAAGGCAGAGATGGCGCCATTGATTCCATCTACTTGGCAGGGTTTTCCCAAGAAAAGGATTGGATTCAAGCACAGCAAGAGGGTGGCTTTGCCATTCCGCTAAAAGAGCTTTCGGAGGCGGCAGCAGGAGAGGTCACTTGTAACGATGGTGAGTTTAGCATCAATGACTATATGTGTGCAGTAGGCAATTTGATTAGAGAGTGAGGAAGATAAGTTGAAGGCGAAACGAAAAGAAAAAATTAGGATAAAGCCTAAGGAAATTAACTTTTACCTGAAATACAGCTATGATCCGGAAGCCGTAGCAAGGAAACAGCAGCGGATAAAGATGATTCTTCCTTTGGCCGCTTTGCTGCTGGTCGTCCTGTTGATTTTTGGAACCTTTACCCTATTGGCGATTTCCAAAAACAAAAAAGCGGAAAAGAACGAACAATTTATTTTGGAACCGACAAATATTAGTCAGTACCAGGAGGCGGTGGCTAAGGAAGAGGAGCTGACGGCAAAGAAGGAAGAGCTTTCCGCATTGACCAAGAAGCAGGAAGAAATGGGGAAAAAGCCTACGCTGGAAAATAGCAAGATTTTGCTTGCCATTACCGATGCAGCGGGAGCAAGCAAGATTGAAAACTGTTCTTATAGTGTGGAAACCGGGAAGATAAAAATAGAAGTTGATGCGGCAAAAGCAAGTGCTGTGGCACAGATTGTAAAAAAGATCGAGGCCTCGGGTGCGTTTAAAGCGGTGAAATATCAGGGATATCAGGGCAATGATGGTAGCTATAAGGCAACCATAGAAGGCATCTATATCATGGAGGGAGAGAGGTAAATCATGTTGAGCAAATTGACAAAGAGAGATTGTGCTGATTTATATCATGCTTTGCCTGGCCATTCTTGCTGGTGGAGTTATGCTCCTCATCGGTCCGGCCATTGATCGAAATGATGCGGCAACAGAGCGATATGAGACAACCTATGCAGAGGCAACAACCATGAAAACAGCCCTAAAGAATAGGGACAATGTACTGCTTTCCTTGGAAAGTACCAAAAAGAGTATTCTGGCAATGGAAGAATATTTTCCAAAGGAGATGGTCAACAGTGGCCTAGATGAAGTGATTACTGGGATGATAGAACAGGTGGGAATGACACCGAACTCTCTGCTGATTAATGGAGAAGCGGTGATTTCTGCAAACGGAGAAAAGGCAACCACGGGAAATGAAACCTTGTCTAAGGCCGGCGAAACCCCGCAAGAAGCGTCTGCACCAAGTGAGACTCCGGGAGAAGGAACAACAGAAACCAAAAAGGAAACCATGAAAACGGATGTTTTGACGATAAATGCGACGGGAGATTTGAACCAATTTTATCGGTTGATGGATCTTGTGGCCAAGGAAAAGGGGATGATCGTCAAAAGCTTTGATATTAAGTCTCAGTCCTTGACCAAAACCAGCTTGAACGAAACCTTGCTAGGGAGCAATGGTCGGGTAGGCAATAAAGAAAAGGGAGAATACCTTTTCCAAATTATTTTTGAAGTTTCTCAAATCAAGGGTAGCGAAGAGTAGAAATTAACGGAAGGAAGTTCCAATGAAAAACAACATTAGAATCGGTGAGGTTTTAAAGGAATACGGATATATTACAGATGAGCAAATCCAAGAAGCCTTGGATTACCAAAAGGCCCATAAGGAGGAGGGCAAGCTTCTAGGGGAAATTCTAGTGGAGGAAGGCTTTGTAACGGAGCGACAAACCTTAGAAGCACTTGGACAGAAGCTAGACTATGATCTGGTGGATGTGACTACGGAAAATATTGATACCAATGCAGTAGGGCGAATTCCAAAAGCCATTGCGGATAAATACAATATGATCGCCATCCGTGAAGAGGGAAATGTTCTTTATGTGGCACTTTCCAACCCGCTGCAGTTTTATGGAATAGAAGACGTACGACAGATTACACAAAAACATTTGGTGCTATTGCTGGATACCAAAGATCATATTTCTCGTGCTATTTCCGATAATTATAGTGAAGTAAACGCGCGAAAAGCCTTGGAAAAAATTGGCACCATAACCAGCAAAATGAATATTGAGGTTCCGGCAGAAATTGAAGACGTGGGCAGTGATGCTCCGGTAGTGGCTGCGCTCAACAAGCTTTTGCTTCATGGACACAGTATGGGAGCCAGTGATATTCATATTGAGCCTTTTGAAAGCTTCATGCTAGTTCGGGTGAGAATGGATGGGGTAATTACCGAGACGGCAAGACTAGAGGTTTCTATTCAGCAACCACTAATCGCCAGAATCAAGATTATGGCAGATATGGATATTGCGGAGCGAAGATTGCCGCAGGACGGTCATTTCAAAGCGATTATGGAGGGGAGGGAAATCAATGGTCGAGTCTCTATAATTCCTACCGTTCACGGAGAAAAGGCGGTAATCCGATTCCTTTACAATGAAGTATTGGTGGATGGTCAAGAGCAGTTTGGCATGACACCGGATAACTATAAAAAATTTGCAGAGATTATTCGCTCTCCTCATGGGATGGTATACATTACCGGACCAACAGGTTCAGGTAAGACCACAACCTTGTACATGGTGCTAGAAACCTTGTCTAAAAAGCCCATTAACATTTGTACCATTGAGGACCCGGTAGAACGAAACTTAACGGCCATCAATCAGATGCAGGTAAATCAGCAAGCCGGCCTGTCCTTTGAAGTGGGCCTACGTGCATTGCTAAGACAGGACCCGGATGTAATCATGGTTGGAGAAACGCGAGATGCAGAAACGGCAAGCATTGCGGTGAGAGCTGCGATTACCGGTCATTTGGTGCTTTCTACCCTTCATACCAACAATGCAATTTCTGCCATTGTGCGATTGCAGGATATGGGAATTCCGGCTTATATGGTCGCAAACTCCCTGGCCGGCCTTGTGGCACAGCGATTGGTAAGAAAGGTTTGCCCAAAATGCGGAGAAGAATATGCGGCGACGGTAGATGAATGTGAGCTGTTGGGTGTATCCCAGGCGAAGATCAAAAAAGGACGTGGTTGCAGCTATTGTAATGAAACCGGGTACAAAGGGCGAATTGCAGTCCATGAAGTAGTCGTCATTGATAAAGAGATTCGCCGGTTGATTGCAGGAGGTGCCGGAGTAGAAGAAATTGAACAGGCCCTACGTCAGGAGGGGCGCTTTGCCTCCCTTCAAGAAGAAGCAAGAAGGTTAGTCATGGAGGGAATCACTTCCATGGAAGAATATAATAAGGTTGCACATAATGTGGACTAAGAAAGGCGAAAGACAATGAATATTGATAATTTGCTTAAATATGCCAGGACCGAGCGATGCTCGGACATCCATATCACGGAAGGACTACCTATAGGGGTACGAAAAAATGGCCGCTTACTGTTATTGGAAGAGGAGGTAAGCAACAAGGAAGCTAGACAAATGATCCTTTCTCTTTGTGATGAACAGCAAGAACGCGGGATCCTTGCAGGAGAGGATCAGGACTTTGCTTACGTTACCCCCGATGGCAAGCGACACAGAGTCAACGTTTATTCTCAGATGAATGGGCTCAGTGCAGCCATTCGTGTGATTAATGATAAGATTCCAACCTTGGAAGAATTGAATTTACCGCCTGTATTTAAGAAGCTTGCCGATGAACCAAGAGGCTTGATTTTGCTTACAGGCCCTACGGGAAGCGGGAAGTCTACAACGCTAGCGGCAATGATAGACTATATTTCCAAAAACCGCGCGGCACATATTTTGACCGTAGAAGATCCCATAGAGTACGTTTTTGATCAGAATCAATCGATTGTTCATCAGAGGGAAGTGGGAGAAAATGTGGACTCCTTTGCCAGAGCATTAAAGTCTGCCATGCGAGAGGATCCGGATGTAATTCTGGTGGGAGAGATGCGAGATTATGAAACCATCTCCACTGCAGTTACTGCAGCAGAAACCGGTCACCTAGTGCTTTCTACATTGCATACAACCGGTGCGGCAGAGACCATAGACCGAATTGTCGATACCTGCCCGCCACAAATTCAAAGTCAAATGCGTAGCCAGTTGTCTTTGATGCTCAAGGGCATTATCACCCAGCAGCTACTGCCTTTGGCCGATGGAAGCGGTCGTGTGGCGGCAACGGAAATTCTTATTGGAACCAAGGGCGTTAGCAATTTGATCCGTGAGGATAAGTGCCATCAGCTTGGCTCTACAATGCAATCTTCAGGACCATTGGGAATGCATACGTTAAATGGAAATTTGGCAGAATTGGTCAAGCAGGGCAAGATCACAAAAGAAGTTGCCATTAAGGCCTCATCAGATAAAGAAGATTTAGCCTATTACTTGTAATCATATAGAGGGGATAGTAGGAGTAGGATATGAAGGTGCAAAGGGGAAATAGAAGAGGGTTTACGGTGGTAGAGGTGATCGTTGTTTTGGTGATCCTTTCTATTATTGCGGCAATTACGATTCCCTCCATTACGGGGTATATTAAAAAATCAAACCAGAAGGCACGAACAGAGGTAGCAAGATCCTTGTTTATGGCATCCCAAAATGCCTTGACCTCCGCCTATGGGAAGGGACAGGCAGATAGCATTACCCCTGTGGGTGCAGTGAATATAAACAAAATCACCCCAGCACTGCCTGCTACGGAGCTGGAAAATAATGGGGTGAATATTCGTTATCTGCAGATTAACCAAAACATGGCAAAGCCGGAAGAAACCGCCGCGTTTAAGCTGCTTGATCCTTATGTTAGCGATAAGTCTATTTTGCAAGACAGTATTATTGTGGAATATAATGAGATCACGGGGAAGGTTTTATCGGTTTTCTACAGCGAGGAAGCTTCTACGCTAGGGTATACCGATAAGCTTGCCTATAATATTTACAAGCGAGATAAAAATACCTTGATCGAAAAAAAGACCGGCTATTGGGGGGTAGAGAGTACGGGCACTGGAAATAGTGGTGCGCAAGGCTTAGAAGCCCTTACGGCAACCTTGGTTGACTACACCGGAGAAAAGGCCACTCAAGGCCATGAAATTAACCATGGAAAAAATTACGGTCTGCTTACGGCGGAATTCAACTTGCCCAGCAAGGTTCCCGGAGCCTATGACTATGAGCTTAAATTCATTCCCAAAACCGGAGGCCAGACCACCATCAAAATTGGCCCCAATGAAGGCATTAATTATGGCGATTTATCCACAAACCTGAAGGATGCCTTAGTGGACAGCAATCCTTTGACCAGAGGAATTTACCTGGATAGGGACAAAAATGGAGCACCGTTGTTGGTGGTTGTTTTGGATACCACCTATAGCAGCTATAGCATTAGTGAACGATATCCCAACATTGCTATGGGTTCCTTTACTGCCAGCATTACGGGAAGCTTAGCGGGAGGAAAGCCGGCAACCGTAGCCTCCAATGTAGCCCATAGCTACTTTGAGTCGGAGGCAACCAAAGACGGAATTACCACCTATGAAATTAAGAGTCTTCGTCATTTAAATAATGTGCGCTATGCAAACAAGAAGGAAGCTGCCGGCAAGGTGGGCTATGTCCAAAGCGGAGATGTGTTTGGAAGAGACTGCTTTGGAGATCCCTTGCAGTTTAAGCCTATCGGTGGCAACGAGGGATTTACGGGAAAATATGTGGGGATTCAGGATAAAAAGGCACATACCATTTATGATCTAACCATAGCCGGCGGAGAAGGCGAGGATTACGTTGGCCTATTCGGTCAAGTAAATGAAGGGGCCGTGGTAGAAGGGATTACCATGAGCTATACCGATAGTTATCGTCAGCAGGCGAAAACAGATACCGATCCGGAAAATCAAAAGAAGTACTTTATCAATGGTCAGAAAATGACGGGGATGATTTGTGGAAGCAATAAAGGCATCATTCGAAACTGTAGCGTTAGCGGAAAAGTAAATTTGCGATCATCGGTTGCAGGCGTGTTTGCAGTAGGTGGAATCGCTGGAACC
The DNA here is from genome assembly GCA_036638575.1 of Anaerovoracaceae bacterium. GTDB lineage: Bacteria > Bacillota > Clostridia > Peptostreptococcales > Anaerovoracaceae > JAXGRD01. The sequence goes on from JAVWKI010000030.1 coordinate 13,212, forward strand.
AACGGATGGGATGGACTTTCAGACGCTGCTCCTTCGGGGATAGGGCGAATTGAAGGCTGCTATTCAGCGGCTTCTGTTTATGCAGACACCTCCCAAGCGGAGCTTTCCTTGGTGGGCGGAATTGCCGGCGGATCCAAGGGGATCATTGCTTATTGTGAGGTAGGAACTGCCTTAGGTGAAAATAAGGCAAATGAACAAATGAATTTAATTGGACTCCCTTATAGTGGCGCCAACGGTACACGAGACAGCGGAGGAAAAGCTTCCTACCGCTATCCTGCAGAATGCAAGAACGATCAGGTGGTGATTACTGCCGGAGACAAGCCTGCAGCAGTAGGTGGAATTGTTGGGGGATTGAGCCGATTTGCGGAAAAAGACAACAAAAATCCATCCAATATTATGTACTGTATTAACGGTGCAACGGTAGTGGCAACTGGAGAAACCGGAGAAGTTTCTTGTGGCGGCTTGGTGGGCAAAACTGCAGGAACAGAGGCTGTACGGCTATTGTGTTCAGTCAACGCAGGCAAGGTTGTGGGCGGACCGACGGCAGTTAATGGCAGCATTGGTGGAGCAGTAGGCTATTTGTCCAAAAACGGAGAGGTCAGCGGTACCTATAATACAGGAAAGCTAAGCGGCTATGCTTTGGCGGGGATTGCCGGAGGAGAGAGCAAGGGCTTGATTGAGAGCTGCTATAATATTGGTAGTTTAGAAAACAATTTAAGAGAACATTGCTATGGCATTGCCAAAAGTGGAGAGGTTTATTCTTGCGCATATC
>JAVWKI010000031.1:0-8884 GCA_036638575.1 Anaerovoracaceae bacterium
ATGACTGCCCATGGCATTTTGGTGGTTAACGAAATGGGTGCGCCGGGAGTAGGCAAGACAACTACCCTCAAGAATATTATCAGCCGATTAAATGGACTGAAGCCTTATGTTATTGAAGGGGACATTGAATCTGACATCGACACCCAGGCCTTAAATGATTTGGGCATTGATACCCACCAGATCAATACCTTTGGTGCTTGCCATTTGGATGCACCAATGATCGATCACATGATTGATCACATGAAGTTTGACGAAAAGGGCATCTTATTTATTGAGAACATTGGAAACTTAGTTTGTCCGGCAGAGTTTAGCATTGGAGAGCATGTAAAGATGCTGATTTCAACGGTAACTGAGGGAAGTGACAAGCCGTACAAATATCCTCTTGCTTTTGAAAAAGCGGATGTGATTATTCTCAACAAGGTAGATCTTATACCTTATTTGGATTTTGATGAGGACTTTTTTATGAAGGGCGTTCGTGCACTAAATAAGGAGGTTCCTGTATTTAAGGTATCCGGCAAAACCGGTGAGGGCTTTGATGCGGTGGCAGAGTGGTTTATGAACAAGGCCAAGGCATTAGAGGTAAAACCACATCATCATGACTAAGCAGGTGACTCGGCGCATTACCTTATGGGGGATTGTGCAGGGCGTGGGCTTTCGGCCCTTTGTGGCCAAGGTTGCACAGAGCTATGGGATGAAGGGGGAAGTGTCCAATATTGGCGGACTTGTTCAAATTGTGCTTACCGATACCCCCAAAAGAATCAGTGCCTTTCTTCAGGCTATTAGGGAGGAAAAACCCATACCGGCGGAGATTGTGCATATTAAGGAAGAGGAAATTGAAGAAATAAGCTTTGCTGAATTTCAGATTAAGGAGAAGGCCGAGGAGAAGCGGCAATGATACCGGCGGATTTATCCATTTGTCCACACTGCTTGGCAGAGATGAAGGATCCGAAAAATCCAAGGTATGCCCATCCCTTTATTAGCTGTATGGTTTGTGGGCCAAGATACACCATTATTGATAAATTCCCCTATGATCGGGAGAATACTTCCATGGTGGATTTCCCTCTATGCGGCGATTGTGAAGAGGAATATACAAATATCGCAGATAGGCGATACCATGCCCAGACGATTTCTTGTCATCACTGCGGACCGCAGATGGAATACAAACTCAATGGAGATCATTTGTCGGATAAGCCGCCCCTAGAAAAGGCCGCAGCCTTGCTCAAGGAGGGCAGGGTAATTGCCTTCAAGAGCATGGGCGGATATAATTTAATGGCAAATCCCTTTGATGCCCAGGCGGTAAGCTGCCTGCGTGCCATCAAAAATCGGGAGCAAAAACCTTTTGCCCTAATGTTTTCCGGCATAGAAGAGATTTCTTCTTACTGCAACTTTGGTGAGGTGGAGAAGACCTTGATTGCTTCTTCGGCCAAGCCCATTCTCCTTTTAGAGAGGAAACCCATTGAGGAGCTGGAGGCATTTTGTCCAAGAAATTATGATGAACTGAAAAAAAGCCGATTTATTGGGGCCTTTCTTCCCAGCATGGGTGCACAGTATATTTTGCTGGAAGCCTTTGGTGGTCCGTTGATTGTAACCAGTGCCAACCTTTCCGGTATGCCCATCATCAAGGAGGAGGAAGAGATTTTTGCCTTGATGGAAGCGACACCGGATATTGCGGAGACTTTTTATAATTCTAGGAAGATTAGAGTCAGCGTAGATGATTCTGTGGTTCGGGTCATCGACAATCAACCGCAAATGATTCGTCGGTCCAAGGGTTATGCCCCGGTTCCCCTTTATGTAGAGGGGGCAGAGGGACAAATTTTGGCAACCGGCGGTCAGCTAAAAAATTCTTTTTGCCTCAGCAAGGGTCGGTTTGCTTATCCCAGTCAATATTTTGGGGACATGGATACGGTGGAAATGCAAAGGCTCTACGAAGAAAATGTAAAGCGTATGACAGAGCTGTTTAAGGTTCAGCCGGAAAAGGTGGTTTGTGACCTACATCCCCTTTACTATACTACTAGCTTTGCAAGGCAGTATGCTGAGGAAAGAAACCTGCCGCTAATTCAAGTGCAGCATCATCACGCCCATGTGGCCTCGGTGATGGCAGAGCATGATTTGCAAGGCAAGGTCATCGGTGTGGCCTTTGATGGAACCGGATATGGAACCGATGGTGCGATTTGGGGCGGGGAGTTCTTGCTTTGCGCAGGAAGCACCTTTGTACGAAAAGCACATCTCAAGTATGTGGATCTCATTGGTGGAGATAGCTCCATGAAGGATGGATACAAATCGGCAATTAGCTATATGTATGCACTGGATCAAGGCTACTTAGAAGAGGACGCAGAAGACGAAATCCAAATGGACCTAAGGGAAATCGTTGATTATGCCAGAAAAAATGAAACCTTGGCCCATAGACAGGAAGGGTTGATCCTTGCCGCACTTAAAGGCAAGATAAATGTGATCAAAAGCGCTAGCATGGGAAGGCTCTTTGATGGGGTTTCCGCCTTGCTGGGGATTTGTGACTACAATAAATATGAAGGCCAATGTGCTATCCTGCTAGAAGACGCCGCTGCTCGCGGGAAAAACTTTCCGGGAAGCAATGAAGCAGATGATTTGGCCCTAAAATTCCACCGAATGGTGGCAGAAAAAATATTGGAAACCTGTATGGAAATCAGAGAAGCAGAAGACTGCAACCAGGTGGCGTTAACCGGAGGGGTGTTCCAAAACAAGATATTAATGGAAGAAAGCTTAGCGTTATTAAGAGGCGCCGGATTTATGCCTTATTACAATGTTTCGGTCAGTCCAAACGACGGCGGAATCAGCTTGGGGCAAATGTATGTGGCGGCGAAAGGAGAGAAATAAAGTGGCAATCGAAAAAGTGCGTGAATATTTTAAGACCTTGGGTATAGAAGACAAGATACAGGAGTTTGAGGTGTCCAGTGCTACAGTAGAACTGGCAGCTACAGCGGTAGGGGTGATTCCTGCAAGAATTTGCAAAACCCTTTCCTTTACTGATGGTGAGGGTGGCTGCATCTTAATTGAGACCGCAGGAGATACCAAGATTCAAAACGGTAAATTCAAGAAGCAATTTGGATTGAAGGCAAAAATGCTTAGTCCTGAAGAGGTAATCCAGGCTACCGGCCATGCCATTGGTGGCGTTTGTGCCTTTGCCATTGATAACCCAAAGGTTAAGGTATATACGGACAATTCCATGAAGCGGTTTGAGACGGTATTTCCGGCCTGTGGTAGCAGCAACAGCGCCATTGAATTAACCTGTGATGAATTATTCACCTATTCCAAAGCGATAGAGTGGGTAGATGTTTGTAAAATACCTGAGGAGGAAGAATAAATGTGTATAGCAATACCGGGAAAAATTATTTCCCTGGATGGAAATATGGCCAAGGCAGAATTTAGCGGAAACATTGTTTCGGTAAACACCGGCCTAATTGAGCCGAAGGTTGGCCAGTATGTTTTGGTTCATGCCGGCTGTGCCATCGAAGTGATGGAGAAAGAAAAAGCAGAAGAGTTAATTGAACTCTTTGCGGATCTGGAGGAAATGTAATGTTGGAAACACGGGATGTTGCCGCTTATTTAAAGCATTATGATGGCCCGGAGATTAAGCTGATGGAGGTTTGTGGAACCCATACCGCCGCCATCTTTAAAAGCGGAATCCGAAGCTTAATTTCTCCCAAGATTAAGTTGATTTCCGGACCGGGCTGTCCGGTTTGTGTAACCCCGACCGCATATATTGATCAGTGTATCCGATATGCCTTGAAGGAAAATCATGTACTGCTTACCTTTGGGGATATGATGAAGGTTCCGGGAACCAAAGGGAGCCTATCCGATTTAAAAGGTCAAGGGGCCAAGGTGGAGCTAATGTACTCTCCCTTTGAAGCAGTAGCAAAGGCGGAGCAAAATCCGCAAATTACTTATGTGGTTGCAGCCGTTGGCTTTGAAACCACAGCGCCGTCCTATGCCTTGATGCTAGAGGAGGCAAAAGCAAAAAATATTACCAATATTAAATTGGTGACGGCATTGAAAACCGTTCTCCCGGCACTGACCTGGATTTGTGACAATCAGAAGGACATTGACGGGTTTATTTGCCCGGGGCATGTGAGTGTAATTATCGGAAGCAAGGCTTATGAAGATTTGGCAAGACAATATCAAAAACCCTTTGTGGTTGCCGGGTTTTCCGGAGAACATATCCTTGCAGTAATTTATGATATTGTGCGGCAACTGGAAAAGGGGAAAAAAGAGGTAGACAACCTTTATTCCAATGCAGTGCGAGAAGCCGGAAACCTTAAGGCACAGGAAATTCTAGGGCGATGCTTTGTTCCGGGGCCTGCCATGTGGAGAGGGCTAGGGGTGATTCCCGATTCAGGACTTTACCTTGCTGAGGAATTTGCTCAGTTTGAAGGGGGTAGCCTTGGACTGGATCAAGACATGGAGCTGCCTGCGGCTTGCCGATGTGGAGAAGTAATTGTAGGAAAGATAGCACCCAGTGAATGCCCGATGTTTGGCGAGGAATGTACACCCATGAACCCTTACGGACCTTGTATGGTTTCGGCTGAAGGGGCTTGCGGGATTTGGTACAGAAATAAATAGGAGAAAATCAATGAAAATAACAATGGCTCACGGCAGTGGCGGGAAGGCTTCTGCAGAATTAATGGGGAGCATATTCGGAAAATATTTTAAAAATGATGTGTTGGACAAGCTAGAAGATGCAGCGGTACTAGAGGTAAGCGGCAAAATTGCTTACAGCACCGATTCTTTTGTGGTTACACCGGTAATTTTCAAAGGAGGAGACATCGGGAAGCTTTGTGTTTGCGGAACGGTCAATGACCTATTGATGATGGGAGCAGAGCCAAAGTATTTAACCTGTGGATTTATTCTTGAAGAGGGACTTGAGATAGAAACCCTAGACAAGATTGTTGCCTCCATGGCAGAGCAGGCGGCAGCAGCAGGGGTGAGCATCGTTGCGGGAGATACCAAGGTGGTGGAAGGAAACGGCGGCCTGTATATCAATACTTCCGGCATCGGCATCATCCCAGAGGGGAGAAATGTTAGTGCGGGAAACTGTAAGCCGGGGGATAAGCTGATTTTGTCCGGAAATTTAGGAGATCATCATGCGTGTATTCTCAGTGCGAGAATGGAAATTGAAAATAATATTCAAAGTGACTGTGGCTGCTTATCGGATATTACAGGGACTTTGTTTGCAGAGGGAATTGCAGTAAAAACCATGCGGGATGTAACCCGAGGTGGTCTGGGAACCATTCTCAATGAAATCGCAGATACCTCCGCTTGCAAAATTGAAGTGACTGAGGATGCTGTCCCGGTGGATGCAGAGGTTCGCGGCTTTGCGGATATTTTGGGGCTAGATCCCTTCTACATGGGCAATGAAGGAAAAATGATCGTCATTGTAGAAGGAAGGGATGCAGAAAAAGCCTTGGCGCTAATGCGACAAACGGACCATGGCAAGGATAGTGCCATCATCGGCGAAGTGAAGGAAGGCAGCGGAACTTATTTGATCACCCCTCTTGGCGGAAGCAGGGTGCTGGACGTGCTCTATGGAGAAGGACTTCCACGAATCTGTTAAGGAAGCGGAACCAAAGGCCCCTTGGCGTGGAGACAAAGAGAAAATCGCTTGAAGAACTTTGCGAGGGAGCTTTCCCTCGCTTTTTTTGAAAAAAAGGTTGTTAAAAAATAGTTGATGTACTAACTTGTTGTATTAAAAAACATTGATAATCGGAGGAAAATACAAGAGAGTTCTGAGAAAAGAAGGAGGATGGACCTGGAGATAAGGGGATAAAACCACCAATAAGTACAGAAAAGCCAAGTGAAAAAAATCTACAGTGAGAAATTCAAAAAAACTTTAAAAACACTGAAGATACAATCAAAACATTACAAGCTTGCTTTTTTCTGTAGGTGTATGGTATAATAGATCCATTATATTTTGAGAACAAATGGGGAGGTTTGCTAATGTTTAGCTTAAGAAGAAAAGTAACTGGAGGGAAGAAAGTCGCTTCCGGCATTCCGAAGACATATTTGGATAGTATGTCTAAAAAACTAGAAGAAAGAGACAATATTAATAGTGAATTATACCCAAAATACAACGTAAAGCGTGGGCTGAGAAACGCTAACGGAACAGGCGTTGTAGTGGGATTGACTCGAATCGGTGAAGTTGTCGGCTATGAAACCGATGAAGAAAAAAGAAAAATTCCGGTAGAAGGAAGACTTTACTATCGAGGTTACGAAATCAGTGATTTGGTAAAGAGTTATATCAAAGAAGATCGGTTTGGTTTTGAAGAGGTAACCTATCTACTCTTGTTTGGAGAACTTCCAACAACTAAGCAATTAGAAGAGTTTAAACGCCTAATTGCAGAAAAGAGAGGGTTGCCGGTAGGATTTGCAAGAGACATGATCCTAACTGCACCGTCAAGAAATATTATGAACAAATTGGCAAGAAGTGTACTTGCACTTTACTGTTATGACGAGAATCCGGATGATACTTCGGTTGCCAATGTGCTTCGACAGTCCATTGACCTAATTGGATATTTCCCTGCATTGATTGCTTATGCATATCAGGCGAAGCAGTCATTTTTTGAGAACCAAAGTATGCACCTGCACTATCCGATTCCGGAGCTTTCAACGGCAGAGAACATTCTGCGCATGCTAAGACCTACAGGAGAGTATAGCAATTTGGAAGCCAAAACCCTAGACCTTTGCTTGATTCTTCATGCAGAGCATGGTGGTGGTAATAACTCATCCTTCACAACACATTTGGTTTCTTCTTCAGGAACGGATACCTATGCAACAATTTCTGCAGCGGTAGGTTCATTGAAGGGACCAAGACACGGTGGTGCCAATATTGCGGTAATCAATATGATTGCAGACCTAAAGGCAAACGTAAAGGACATCAACAATCATAAGGAAGTCGATGCTTACCTAATCAAGGTGCTAAAGGGACAGGCCAATGATGGCAGCGGCTTGATCTATGGTATGGGTCACGCAATTTATACGATTTCCGACCCAAGAGCGGTATTGCTAAAGGGCATGGCCAAGGAATTGGCAGAAACCAAGGGCTTGACCAGTGATTTCCTCTTGTGTGACTACATTGAGCAGCGTGCACCTGAGCTTTATGCACAGGTAAAGGGCGAAACCAAGCAGATGTGTGCAAATGTGGACCTTTATTCCGGGTTTGTATATAATGCATTGAATATTCCGGTAGATATTGCCACACCGTTGTTTGCAACCGCCAGACTTTCCGGTTGGTCAGCACATCGAATGGAAGAGCTAATTGCAGGAAAGAAGCTGATGCGCCCAGCTTATATCAACGTTCAGGACCATTTAGATTATATTCCAATCGGCGAACGAAAGGAATTAACCAAAAAGGAAACCAAAGACGCAGCCAAAAAAGAAAAATCCGGTCAGTAGAAATACCTACAGCAAAAAGAAACTTAAAGGCAGAGGGCGAAAGCACTCTGCTTTTTCTTATGCTTTAGCAAAATTTAGATTTTCTCTCGTTGAACAGGGATAAGCTAGCCAGTTATCTCATTTTTCAGAAAATATTTAGAGGAAAAAGTTCTCTCCCCTAGCTATCCTTTGGCAGATTTGTTACAATAAAGGAAAGAAGGGACAGCGAAAGATAGAACGATAATTTGGGAAAGGATGATGAACATGAAGAACGAAGGAAAAATAGGAAGAAATAAGAGGATTGCTCTGGGTGTAATTTGCATCGTATTTTGTATGCTTTGCATTCCTACAAAATCTCAAGCGGTATCATCCTATGGGGATTTTGAATATGATGAAACCGATGCAGTGGTATCCATTCATAGCTATTTGGGCAATGCAAAGGAAGTGGCGATTCCCGCAGCAATAGAGGGAAAACCAGTGATTGAAATACAAGACTACGCCTTCTTGTTTTGTGACATGGTAGAAAAAATTATCGTTCCGGATACAGTGACCTATATTGGACAATATGCCTTTGATGGCGCACCGGGACTCATTTCTGTAGTACGGACGGATGGAACGGCCATACCCATAGAGCGAAGAAGTGTATCCAAGCCTAAGCCACAAGAAGCACAGACAATACCGGAAGTGGAGGAAGAGCTTCTTCTTTCCATGCACGATGATGACGGAAAGGTGGAAGAGGAGGAAGGGGAGGTTGCTTTACGCTGGTTCCTTTTGCCCCTAGCCATTGCCCTAGTGATCGGTGGTGGTGTGGTGGTTTATCGTACGAAAGTTAAGTCACGAAATTAGACAAAGGGGTTTCTTTTTTAGCGGCAAACAAAGGTTTGCGGTAAGGCCGGTTATTTGATATAATCATAAGTATTATGACAGAGTTTAAAGTAGTTTCAAAATACAATATGACCGGAGATCAACCTGAGGCAGTGGAGAAGCTGGCACGGGGAGTTTTAGATGGAAAGAAACGGCAGACCTTAATGGGGGTTACCGGATCGGGCAAAACCTTTACCATGGCCAACTTGATCGAAAAAGTCCAAAAGCCTACCTTGGTTATTTCTCATAACAAAACCTTGGCGGCACAGCTTCATGGAGAGTTTAAGGAATTCTTCCCCAATAATGCGGTAGAGTATTTTGTCTCTTATTATGATTACTATCAACCGGAGGCCTATGTTGCCTCTACCGATACGTACATCGAAAAAGATTCCGATATTAATGATGAAATAGAAAAATTACGCCACTCGGCTACCGCATCCCTTGCAGAACGTAGGGATGTGATTATTGTTGCAAGTGTTTCTTGCATTTATGGTCTAGGTTCGCCGATGGATTATGAAAACCAGGTCTTGTCTCTTCGTCCGGGTATGGAGAAAAGTAGGCAAGACATTCTTCGCATGCTTGTAGATATTCAATATGACCGATACGATACGGCCTT
>JAVWKI010000031.1:8894-13915 GCA_036638575.1 Anaerovoracaceae bacterium
GAAAGCGCCATTCGTGTGGAAATGTTCGGAGATGAAATTGAAAAAATCAAGGAAATTAATCCGATTACGGGAGAAATTATCGGCTTGAGAGAACATGTTTCTATCTTCCCCGCATCTCATTATGTGACCAGTAAGGAAAACATGGAGAAGGCCCTTGTTTCTATTGAAGAAGAGCTTGCACAGAGGCTAACTTGGTTTAAGGATCGGGGAAAGCTGCTTGAGGCACAACGAATCGAGCAGAGAACCAGATATGATTTAGAAATGCTGAGAGAAATCGGCCGGTGCAAGGGAATTGAGAACTATTCCCGTCACATTAACGCCTTGCCGGAGGGCACACGGCCTTATACCTTAATGGACTACTTTCCGGAGGATTTTTTGATTATTATTGATGAATCCCATGTAATGCTGCCACAATTACGTGCCATGTATGCAGGGGACCGTTCCAGAAAGGGTTCGCTGGTGGATTACGGATTTCGTCTGCCTTCCGCACTGGATAACCGACCACTAAAATTTGAAGAATTTAATGAGATTGCCAATCAAGTGGTTTATGTTAGTGCAACCCCGGCGGCATACGAGCGAGAGGTTAGCGGTGGAATTGATGCGGAGCAAATTATTCGACCTACAGGTCTTTTGGATCCGCCGATTTTTGTCATTCCTAAGGAAGGACAAATTGACCACCTCATTGGAGAAATTAACCAAACCGTTGCAGAGGGAAAGAAGGTGTTGATTACCACCTTGACCAAAAAAATGTCGGAAAGCTTAACCGATTATTTGAAAAATGTGGGAATAAAAGTGCGTTACCTTCATTCAGAAATTGAAACCCTAGAGCGAATGGAAATTATCCGTGAGCTGCGAATGGGTGGTTTTGACGTGCTCGTTGGGATCAACCTGCTTCGAGAGGGACTGGATATTCCGGAGGTTTCCTTGGTGGCTATTTTGGATGCCGACAAAGAGGGCTTCTTGAGAACAGAGACCTCCTTGATTCAGACCATTGGTAGGGCGGCACGAAATGTAGACGGAAAAGTTTTGATGTATGCAGATACCATTAGCCCAGCTATGGCAAAGGCCTTAGAGGAGACTGAGCGAAGACGAAGGATTCAGGATGCTTACAATCAGGCCAATGGAATTACGCCAACCACAATAGAAAAGGCGGTTAGAGAGGTAGCCTATGCTACCAAGGCGGATACGGAAGGGGAAGGCCTAGGAGGCAAAAGTCCTTTGGAGCTGACCAAAAAGGAATTGGCAGCCTATGTGAAGAAACTGGAAAAAGAAATGAAGCAGGCAGCAGCGGATCTTCAATTTGAACGTGCGGCAATGCTGAGAGATGAATTATTTGAATATAAATCGAGGATATAAATATATGGCAAAAGACTTAGTGATAAAAGGTGCGGCAGAAAATAATTTAAAAGAAATTGACGTAACCATTCCAAGGGATAAATTGGTTGTGCTTACGGGACTTTCCGGAAGCGGCAAGTCTTCTCTTGCCTTTGATACCATTTATGCAGAGGGGCAACGGCGATATGTAGAAAGCTTATCTGCCTACGCTAGGCAGTTTTTGGGACAGATGGAAAAACCCAATGTGGAGTCCATAGAAGGACTTTCTCCGGCAATTTCTATTGACCAAAAGACGACCAGCAAGAATCCCAGATCTACAGTAGGAACAGTGACGGAAATCTATGACTACCTTCGATTGATGTACGCCAGAATTGGGATTCCCCACTGCCCGATTTGCGGTAAGGAAATTTCAAGCCAAAGCGTAGATCAGATTGTGGATACCATTATGGAGGCCGGAGAAGGGGCAAGGGTAACCATGCTGGCACCGGTTATTCGCCAGCGAAAGGGCAGCCACGAAAAGATTATAGAAAGAATCCGCAAGGAAGGCTTTAACCGAGCAAGAATTGACGGAGAACTGGTACAGCTTAATGAAGAAGAAGTTTCTTTGGAAAAAACCTTTAAGCATACCATTGAAATTGTGGTGGATAGAATTATTGTTAAGGAAGGTGCACAAAGCCGTTTTGCTGAGGCAGCAGAGCTGGCCATCAACCATGGAGATGGCTTGGTTTTGGCCTTGATCGATGGAGAAGAACGAGTTTTCAGTACGGCCCTTGCCTGTCCGGAGCATGGGGTGAGCATAGAAGAGCTAGAGCCGAGGATGTTTTCCTTTAACAGCCCGTTTGGTGCCTGTGCTACCTGCAATGGTTTAGGGTTTACCCAGCAAATCGATCCGGATTTAATTATTGAGAACCAGGATTTGAGCATTACCCAAGGCTGCTTGGGCAATATTTTTGCCTCTATGGAGATTACAGGATTTTATCGCCAAATGATTGAGGCCTTGGCCAAGGAACATGGGGTGGATCTGGATACCCCCTATAGGGATTTACCAAAAAAATTCAAAAAAGAGCTGCTGTATGGTACAGGCAAGCGACATTTAAAATATTATTACAAGAGCAGAAATAATGGCTCTGAGTCTTATCGTGATCATCCCTTTGAAGGGGTAATCAACAACCTTGAACGAAGATATAGAGAGACAAACTCTGACTTTATTAAGGAAAAAATGAACAAGTTCATGAGTATTGAGCGTTGTGAAGCCTGTGGTGGCAAGCGGCTAAAGCCAGAGGTGCTGGCGGTAACGGTGGGCGGAATGGATATTTCGGCCTTTTGTGAGCTACCCGTATCTGAGGCCATCTCCTTTGTTGAGGGGATTAAGCTGACGGAAAAAGAAGCACTTATTGCTAGGCAGATTATCAAAGAAATCAAGGCACGACTAAACTTTTTGGTGGATGTGGGCCTTGACTATTTAACCTTATCAAGAGCCTCGGGAACCCTTTCCGGAGGAGAGTCTCAGCGAATTCGCCTGGCAACGCAAATCGGATCGAGCTTGGTGGGGGTGCTGTATATTCTGGACGAGCCAAGTATTGGACTTCACCAAAAAGACAATGATAAATTGCTAAAAACCTTGAGAAATCTTACGGATATTGGAAATACCCTTCTGGTTGTGGAACATGATGAGGACACCATGTATGTGGCGGATCACATTATTGATATTGGGCCGGGTGCGGGAATTCACGGAGGAGAGCTGGTTGCTGAAGGTACAGTAGAAGAAATTAAGCAGTGTCCTCGCTCCATAACGGGACAATATTTGTCCGGAGCCAAGCAGGTAGGCGTTCCGGAGCATCGAAGAGCGGGCAATGGAAAAACGTTAACCATCGTCGATGCAGAAGAAAACAACCTAAAGAAAATCAAAGTGAATATCCCATTGGGCAAGTTTGTTTGTGTGACCGGGGTATCCGGCTCAGGAAAAAGCAGCTTGATCAATGAGATTTTATACAAAGGCTTGGCAGCGGAGCTGAATCGAGCCAAGGATAAGCCGGGAAAACATAGGGCAATTTTGGGCATTGAGCATATTGACAAGATTATTGATATTAATCAGTCGCCTATTGGCAGAACCCCTCGTTCCAATCCGGCAACCTACACCGGCGTGTTTACGCCTATTCGTGATTTGTTTGCCCAGCTTCCGGAAGCGAAGATCAGAGGCTATCAAAAAGGTCGATTTAGCTTCAATGTGAAGGGCGGTCGATGTGAGGCCTGTAGCGGAGACGGCATTATCAAAATAGAAATGCACTTCCTTCCCGATGTTTATGTCCCTTGCGAGGTTTGTAAGGGAAAGCGGTACAACAGAGAGACCTTAGAAGTGAAATACAAAGGGAAAAACATCTTTGAGGTGCTGGATATGAATGTCAGCGAAGGACTGGAGTTTTTCAAAAATATCCCGCAGATTGCACGGCAACTGGAAACCTTGGAGCAGGTGGGACTTGGCTATATTAAGCTGGGACAACCTTCAACACAGCTTTCCGGAGGAGAGGCACAGAGAATTAAACTGGCGGCAGAGCTATCTAAGCGAAGTACGGGCAAAACCTTGTACATTTTGGATGAGCCCACCACAGGCCTTCATTTTGCCGATGTGGACAAGTTGTTACAGGTGCTAGACAAACTGGCAGACGGAGGAAATACCGTTGTGGTGATTGAGCATAACTTAGACGTAATTAAACGTGCCGATCACATTATTGATTTAGGTCCCGACGGGGGCTTTAGAGGGGGGCAGATAGTTGCAGAAGGAACACCGGAAGAAATTGTTAACGTTAAGGAGTCCTATACAGGACAATATCTAAAAAAAATATTAGATAGAAAGAATAAATAGGCGGTAATTTTATGAGAGAGATAACCGGTGCCATGCGAAAAAAAGCCCACTTGCTGATGATCCTTTTGGTTTGCATCTGGGGCTTTGAATACATCGCAGCAAAATATGCACTTGGAGTCTTACAACCCATGACCTTGGTTTGCTTCAAGTACACAATTGGTTTTTTTATTGTATTGTTCATCAAATTGAGAACGGATCCCCATTCGTGGTTGAAGAAGCGGGATTTACCCATGGTCATTATTTGCTCCATTACGGGAGAAATTTTATATTTCTTTAGTGAGTATACGGCAATGGACTATATGCCAGTATCCCTAGTCACCATTATGCTGGCCTTTGTTCCCATACTGTCTGTGATTATCGAGCGGATAGTATTCAAGAAGAAAACTTCACCGAAAATTGTTGTGGGAATTGTGATTTGCATTATTGGCATCACTTTTGTCATCGGTGCAGATCTGGATGTGCTGCTTAGCGGCAGGCTCATCGGCTATGTTTTTTGCTTTATTGCGGTGCTTTCTTGGAACCTTTTTAACTTCTTCACCGCATCCTTAGGAGAAAAATATAGTGGGGTTACCTTGACATTCAACCAACTTATATGCACAATACTATTAACCTTGCCTTATGCATTGACCCATTTGCCTTCGCCGGAGGTGTTGACGCTCCCGGTTATCGGCGGAGTGATTTTTTTGGGGATATTCAGTGCAGGAACAGGATTTTTTATCTATGTTTGGGCAATTAGAATTTTAGGTCCCACCACCAATTCGGTATATTCAAACTTTATGCCGGTGTCTACCACCATATTTGGATTTTTATTTCTGGGAGAAAC
>JAVWKI010000032.1:0-13720 GCA_036638575.1 Anaerovoracaceae bacterium
GGCCTGCCAGCACATTAACTGGCCATGATGATGACCATTGCATTGAGATTTATCCCAACGCTGCTTGATGAGACGGATAAAATTATGAAGGCACAGCAAGCCAGAGGAGCAGATTTTGAAACAGGAAACCTGTTGAAGCGAGCGAAGCATTTAATTCCTATTCTTGTACCGCTATTTATCAGTGCCTTCCGCATTGCCCAGGACATGGCCATGGCCATGGAGGCAAGATGCTACCGCGGAGGAGCAGGAAGAACGCGAATGAATGGCATGAAGCTTACAGCAAGGGATGGCATAGCCATAGTCCTTTTTGTCCTCTTTCTTGGTGCAATTATCCTGATGAGGATTTATCTATGAAAACAAAGTATGTAATGCAAGCAGCATTAATGGCTGCAATTTATGCGGTGCTCACCATTATTTTGGCACCTATTAGCTATGGCCCGTTGCAGCTGAGAGTTTCCGAGGCGCTGACTATCTTGCCCGCATTGACGCCGGCAGGAGTTCCGGGACTATTTATCGGATGTTTGGTTTCCAATCTTTTGGGACCTTACGGCTTAGTAGATGTTATCTGTGGAAGCCTGGCTTCCTTGGTTGCAGCCTATGGTTCTTATCGATTGCGGGATAAGCCTTGGCTAGTGCCTTTGCCGCCGGTAGTGGTAAACGGAGTGATTATTGGCGGAATGTTACATTTTGCCTATGGAGTACCCAACCTACTGCTTTGCATGATTTGGGTTGCAGCAGGACAATTTTTGGCATGCTATTTACTGGGCTATCCACTAATGAAACTATTAACGAAATATAAAGGAATATTTAAATGAGACAAAGAAGGCTAAAAGATTTAGACGAGAGACTAGAACGACACAAAGACCTTATGGTCGCAGAGGCAAAAGAAAACAAGGGCAAATGGAGGACGGTATTTGGCAAAACCGGCCCATTGTTTTTGGAACTAGGTTGCGGGAAAGGTCAATTTGTAAGCAAACTGGCAAAAGACAACCCGCAAAATTTATATCTAGCAATAGAAGGTCAAGAAAACGTAATCGTAAAAGCAGCAGAAAAAATCCAAAATCAAGGGATTGAAAACGTATTGCTAATTAGCGATTATATTACCGATATAAAAGAGTACTTTGCAGAAAATGAACTAGACGGCCTGTATTTGAACTTTAGTGATCCTTGGCCAAAGGCAAGACATGCAAAGCGTAGGCTCACCTACAGGGGTTTTCTTGAGAGCTACGGCGTGATTATCAAAGAGGGCGGATTTATTGAATTTAAAACCGACAATGACGACCTATTTGCTTTTACGCTGGAAGAAATCGAAGAAGTAGGCTATAAGATTATTCATCAAACCACCGACTTACATAGTAGTGACTTCCCTTCAAAGGAAGTTCGGACAGAATATGAAGAAAAATTTTCCTCTCGAGGGAAAAATATTAATTATGTAAAGGTAAAAATAGAGGAGGGTAAAAAATGATATTTGCACAGGAAAACAACAGAAAAATCCCAAAGGAAGATAAGATTTTTGCGATAAACGGAAGAGCAAAAGCTGCAATTGCAGAAAAAGGAAAAGACGGGGTGGTCAATGCAACAATTGGTGCATTACTGGATGATAATGGCGATCTTGCGGTATTATCTTCAGTTTTGGAAGCCGTAAAGACATTGGATGCAACGGACTATGCCGAATATGCACCTATCGGAGGAACTCCGGCATTTAAGGAGGCGGTAAAAAAAGCAGTATTTGGAGAATTTACCCCAAAATATAATGTGGAGGTTTGTGCTACCCCAGGAGGTACCGGAGCAATTAGAAACACGGTATCCAACTACTCAAAGCCAGGAGATGCGGTGTTGACCAGTGATTGGTTCTGGGCTCCTTATGGCACGATCTGTCAGGAAATCGGACGAAAAATAGATACCTATCCATTATTTAACGGAGAAGGAAAATTTAATATTGAAGGCTTCGATGCCAAGGTAAAAGAACTTGTCTCTGCACAGGGCCAATTGGTGATTTTATTAAATACCCCTGCCCACAATCCTACCGGCTATTCTCTTACAGAAGAGGACTGGAAAGCGGTTAACGTTTCTCTTTCGGAGGCAGTTTGTGATGGCGGAAAAATCGCCCTCTTTGTAGATGCAGCATATATTGACTTTGCAGGAGATGAAGAAGCATATAGAAACTTCCTTCCGCACCTAGAGGAACTTCCGGAAAACGTACTTCCGATTGTTGGATATAGTGCCTCAAAGACATTGACCCTATACGGAATGCGTTGTGGTGCAATGCTTTGTATGGCAAAGGATCCAGAGGTTGCAGCAGAATTCAAGCAAGTCAACGAATTTTCTTCCAGAGGAACTTGGTCAAACTGTAACCGTTCAGCGCAGGCACTTATGGCAAAGATTTATGCAGAGCCGGAACTATTGAAAAAAGTAGGTGCAGAAAGAGCAGAATACAGAGAAATGTTGATTAAACGTGGAAGAGCCTTTGAACAGGCCCTACGTGAAGAAGGTCTTGAGAATGTTCCTTTTGATGCAGGCTTTTTCACCTGCATTGCCAGCGATGATCCGGACAGCATCAGTAAGGAATTAGAAAAACAGGACATTTTCACCGTTCCGCTAGCCAAAGGTGTTCGTATTTCTGTAGCATCCATCTCAGAAGAAAAATGCGTAAAAACAGCCAAGGCTATTGCGAAAATTATGAAATAAAGATAAAATGGACCCAAGACGTTCCGCTATTTTGCGGAACGAACTTGCGGGTGTAGTTCAATGGCAGAACGTGGCCTTCCCAAGGCTAAAGCGAGGGTTCGATTCCCTTCACCCGCTCCAATGAAAAAAGCCTGCCTTGCAGGCTTTTTTCATTGGAGATAAGTAGGGAATCGAACCCGAAAGGGCTGAGGCGTGAAGGAGGCGGTTCGGTGAACCGGCGAGTCGCCTCAGGTTCAAGCAGACTGAAAGGGAAGCGAAGAACGGCAGCTGCAAGCAGATGCAAAATTCCCTTCACCCGCTCCAATGAAAAATAAAAATGCTCCAAAATTCTCAAAACATTAGCACCGATTTTTTCGGCTATGGCGAAGCAGAATAGATCGCGGTTTTTTGCACCCTTTGGTCTGAAATGGCCCTTCAAATGCAAAAATTACAAGTACTTATACATATAAAAAAATGTTTATACATTAACCATAACTGCCAGTCAGGTCGACAACAGTGAGGAGCAAGCCAAGGCCCAAAACCCCAAGGATTTTGCATTTTCAATGCTGAAATCGACCAGAGGGTGCAAAAAATTGCATTTGAACCCCCGAAAAAACGAAAAGGGTGCAAAAAAGGCCGATCTATTATTTTTTGTAAATTTGAGATTTCCAGCGGTCGTTGCTAATTGACAAAAGTTGGCATGTTTCTTGCTACGTGAACCAAGCTTCATACGGCTACTTGATGATGAGCGTGCCAAGTCTCATGCGGCTACTTCTTGCTCAGCGCACCAAGCTTCATGCCCTTGTTTCTTGCGGTATGTCCCATCTGCAATACTTCACCTATACTCCCTTATGAATGCCTGTTTTGCTTAGCTTATTCTTTGATGCTAGGCTTTGAGAGACCAACTAAATGGCAGGTGTGTACAAATAGTGTCTACTGGCTTTTTTATGATTTGATATTTTTCTTTTTTGTCATTGTTAAAATTAGCTTTCTGATAATGTCCTGTTTTTATTGTTCGTTCATTCTTAATTCTATCTTTCTAATGATGAGGTACCGCTCTTTCTTAGTATAAAGGTACATCCTACTATAGGAGGGATACTTTTGGGACATTTTCTCAACTGGTATATTCGGACATTATCACATTTGGTTCATATTTTTTGATAAGCTATTTTGAAACTGTCGACAAATTTTCATCTTTATGTTAAGCTGTAGAAAATAAATTATAAAGGCGAGGAGATAAATTATATGAAAACTTTGTATGATGGAAAAACAAAAAATGTATTAACTGATGAAGCAACCGGGAAGGTCTACCTGTTTTTTAAAGATAGTGCTACTGGAGAGAATGGGGTATTTGATCCTGGTTCAAACACTGTAGGCGGAAGTGTAAGCGGCAAAGGAAAGATTGGATTACAAATTTCTCAATATTTCTTTGACCTAATGGAAAAAAACAATATTCCTACACACTACCTTGGTGCAGATGTAGAGCAGGGACTTATGCAGGTTCGTAGCCTTACTGTGCCAAAGCTTGAATTCGTACTTCGTTACTTTACAGCAGGAAGCATGTGCAGAAGATTTACACTAGAAGAAGGAATTCCTTTTGCACCACCTTATTTAGAAGTTACACTAAAAGATGATGAGCAGGGTGACCCATTAATTACGGATCGTCTTTGTCAAATGAAGGGTCTTCTTGGAGAAGGTCAGTATGATGAGGCACTAGATCTTTTGGTTAAGGTAGGCGAAGTGTTGAAGAAAGAATTAGCACAGATGGACCTAACCTTAATCGATTTCAAAATCGAACTAGGTTATGATGAAAACGGAAAGATGTATATTGCCGACGAAATCACACCGGATATTTGGCGTGTACGTGACGGAAATGGAAACATTCCAAACCAAATCGATTGCGCAAAGATTATTCTTGACAAAATCAAATAGAATAAAAAATAAAATAAGACGGCATGGGTGATGGAGAATTTTCCAGACCATGTCGTCTTTGGATTTGTGGCATATTGTAGCACGGCTTGGTGGCAATAATTTAGTGCCTGTTGATTTCAAAAGGGGGATAACCTACGGGCCTGGTGAAATACAAACTGTAAAAATAAGGTAAATATATTGACATAATTTACCAGTTGAGATATAATGGCCTTGTCGATAAAGGACGAGAGGAGAATACCATGGCGGTAAATGAGAAGGACAGATCTGAGGTCGTATTTGAGATCAAGGAACATCTTGGTGTAATCAATGCCTATTCCACAGGATGGACGAAGGAATTGAATTTAGTTTCTTGGAACAATGGACAGCCCAAGTATGATATCCGGGAGTGGGACGGAACCCATGAGCATATGAGCAGAGGCATTACGCTCTATGCATCAGAAATACGCAAGCTTTACGAACTGCTTGATGGCAGAGAACTTTAATCAGGGAGCCGGCGATGGAACATTCCAGGGGAAAAGCAGTATGCAGATTTGCTATACTGCTTTTTTCTTGGTATACTATTCCAAAACACATAGGAGGTGGAGATGAAGATTAACCTGAAAAAAGCCATGCAAGAAGACTATGTTCAAGTGGACGTGGCAGAAGGAACAACGTTAGAAGCGTTGTATCGTTCTCTTAGAGAGGAGATTCCCTATCCTGTTTTGGCAGGCAAGGTGAATTACAAAATGAAGTCGTTGACCTATCCGCTTACCGAGCCTTGCAATGTGGAACTTTTGGATGTACGAACACCGGCGGTGAACTTGATTTACCAAAATAGTCTGTGTGTATTGTATCTAAAGGCGATTCGAGACTTAATGAAAACGGCCAAGGTGCATATTCAAAACTCCTTAAATAAAGGGCTTTATACAGAGGTTCGGATGCCGGGACCAATTACTGACCAGCAGGTTGGTAAGGTGGAAGCAAGGATGCGAGAGCTAGTGGAAGCGGACCTTCCTTTTGGGGAAGCAATTTTAAATAGAGAAGAAAGCTTTGCTGCCTTTGCTGAGCTAGGACTCAAGGAGGAAGCGAGAAATCTAAGAGGGAAGCCTGAGCTGCAGGCCTTAAGGTTTCACTGTTTAGGCGGAGAAAAGTTCTTTTTTTATGGGATTAGTGTTCCTTCTACTGGGTATTTAAAAACCTTTGAACTAAGAAAATATCGAGATGGCGTTTTGCTAAGGTTTCCTCAGGCGGCAAATCCTTTGGAACTGGCACCTTACGTAGACGACAAAAAAATGTATGCTGCCTTTGCGGAGGAAGCCAGATGGCAAAAGCTTCTAGACATTGGTTATGTTTCGGATTTAAATGAAAAAATTGCCAAGGGGGAGATTCGAGAAGTGGTGCAGCTTTCGGAAGCCCTTCATGACAAGAAGATTGTAGAGATTGCACAAGCTATACAGCGGGAAGAGAAGCGGATTATCCTCATTGCAGGACCGTCCTCCTCAGGCAAGACCACCTTTGCCAGAAGGCTGGCCATACAGCTTAAGGTAAATGGACTAAAACCGATTTACTTGGGCACCGATGATTATTTCATTAATCGAGAGGATATGCCCTTAGATAAAAATGGGGAAAAGGACTTTGAAGGCTTTGATGCTTTGGAGATCGACTTGTTTAACAAAAATATGAATGCCTTGCTTGCAGGAGAGGTTGTAGATATTCCGGAGTTTGATTTCATTGAGGGGAAAAAGAAATTTGGAAACCGGATAACTTCCATAAAGCACAATCAACCGATTATTGTAGAAGGAATTCATGCGCTAAACGGGCGGTTGACCGAACAGATTCCGGATCGACAAATTTATAAAATTTATATCAGTCCGCTAACGCAGCTTGCCATAGACGAATACAATCGGATTCCAACAACCGATGCCAGGATATTTCGCCGGATGGTAAGAGATTATAAGTATCGAGGACACGACGCACAAGGGACCATCAAAAGCTGGCCAAAGGTTCGCGCCGGGGAGGATAAGAACATTTTCCCTTATAATGGAGAAGCAGATGCCTTCTTTAATTCGGCCCATATCTATGAGCTGGCCGTACTAAAAAAATATGCGGAGCCTTTACTTAAAAAAATAAAAGAGACAGAACCCGAATATAGTGAAGCCGTGAGACTGCTGAAATTCTTGGAGTTTTTTAACGTTCTGGAAGAGGAACAGGTTATTGCAAACAATTCAATTATTAGAGAGTTTATTGGCGGAAGTGTATTTGTAGAAGAATAAATAAGATATAGAAGGTATAATCAGTAGGAAACTGTCAAACAAAGGACAGATGCAGAAAAGGAGAAAAGAATGAAAAAAATTACCGTAGTAGGTGGAATGAATGTGGATATTGAAGGAAACCCTTATGGACAGATTAACCATGGGGCGTCAAACCCGGGAACCTTAGCCATGAGCTTTAGTGGAACCGGACTGGATATTGCAAAGAATTTGGCCTTGCTTGGAGATAAGGTTGTCTTTGCAGGCTTAGCGGGAGATGATTCACCGGGAAAAATGGGGAAGGTTGAACTGGCAGAGCTAGGTGTAGATGTAAGCAAGATGAAATTTGTTCCGGAACACAACACCCCGATGATACTAGAAATCAGAAACATCATGGATGATTTGGAAATGGCCTTTGGAAATGCGGATGTAATGGAAAAAATGGACAAGGCCTTCTTGGAAGATGCTATGGACGAGATGAAATCCTCTGCGCTTGTTGCAGTAGATGGAAACTTAAATGAAGAAGCATTGGCATATCTTTTTGACGAGCTTCAGGATGTTCCGGTATTTTTCGATCCGGAAAACCCACAAAAAGCAGCAAGAGCAAAAGAATATATCGGCAAGTTTTATATGATTAAGCCCAATCGACTAGAGGCAGAGGCAATTACGGGAATGGAAATTCTTAGCGAAGAACAGCTTTATGCCGCAGGTGATTGGTTTGCGGAAAAAGGGGTAAAGAAAATCTTTATTTCCCTGTCCGGTGGTGGCGTATTCTATAGAGAAGGGGACAAAGCGGGGATTCTTCGACCGAAAAATATCGTAATGAAAAACACCATTGGCGCGGGAGATACCTTTTCCGCAGCATTGATTCATGGCGAGCTTAAGGGCCTGGATATTGAAGCATTGGCAAACTATGCTATGGCTGCATCAGAAATTAAGTTAGAAACAAAGGAAGCGGTAAACCCAAGATTAAGCGAAGAGGAGATCGCAGAAAGGATGAAAAATGAGTAAAGCAGTAAAAGAAGCAGGACGCAAAAAATGTGAACTGATCATTAAGAATTTAGAGAGACGGCAGATGACCGGATATTATTGTGAAACAGCAAGAGAGGCAGAAGAAACTGCCTTATCGCTAATTAACGATGGAGATTTGGTTAGCTGGGGAGGCTCAGTAACCATAGATGAACTAGGCATCAAAGAAAAGCTACCGGTTATCGGGGCGAAGAGCATTGATGTTTGGGCATACAAGGATCCGGAGGAGGCCAGAGCGGCAAAGATCAATGCGTTAGGTGCAGATGTATTTTTGACCAGTACAAACGCAATTACCTTAGCCGGAGAGCTGGTTAACGTAGATGGAACGGGAAACCGTGTTGCAGCAATGGCTTTTGGACCAAGAAAGGTTATCGTTGTTGCCGGTGTAAACAAGATCGTTGCAGACGTAGACAGTGGAATAAAACGAATGAAGACCGATGCTTGCCCACCAAACTGTATTCGTCTCAAGAAAAAAACGCCTTGTGCGATTACAGGGAAGTGCTCAGAATGCTTGATTCCGGTAGAAACTGCTTGTTGCAGCACTGTGGTGACAAGATTCTCCAACAGAGCGGGAAGAATGCATGTGATTTTGGTCAATGAAGATATGGGATTTTAGGGTTCGATTGCCTAAACGAATAAACTGAAGAGAATAAGAACCGAAAAAATAAAGAAAGCTGTGGAATTTGCCCAATAGATGAGGGGTATCCATGGCTTTCTTTTTTATGGGGGTAGAGAAAAAACAAACACAAGGCACAGTGTATAGAGGGTGGTGCTCTTAGAGCTTGAAAACACTTACTTGCACAGAGACGGAAGTGAAAAAAACACCTCAACTTTTTTTAAAAAAAGTCTTGCAAATAGAAAACAAATAAGATATACTTAAAAAGCTTGTGATAAGGCGAGGAAGTGAGAAGTTGCTGAGCTATCAGGTAATTTTCACTGAGAATTGTCCCTGCAGGACGGGGGCGAAGGAGTTGTCGGCTTTCATTCTGTGAAGTAAAAATGAGAACGCACGGAGCCGTGTACCACACAAGCAAGAAGCTGTACACGTTGGAAAGTGGGCGTTAGACCCCTTGTACGAGAATAGCGAAAAGAGTACAAAATTAGAAAAGGAGAAGAAAATGAGCGAATTACAAAAAATCAGAATCAAGTTAAAAGCTTATGACCATGCACTGCTTGACCAGTCAGCAGCAAAGATTGTTGAGACTGCAAAGAAGACAGGAGCAGAAGTGTCGGGACCAATTCCACTACCGACAGAAAAAGAAGTTGTCACTATTTTGAGAGCGGTTCACAAGTATAAGGACAGCAGAGAGCAGTTCGAACAGAGAACCCACAAGAGATTGATTGACATCACCGCTGCAACAGCAAAGACAACAGATGCTTTGACAAAGTTAGAGCTTCCGGCTGGCGTTGATATCGAAATCAAATTATAAGCGAAAGGGAACTCCCCTTAGTATGATTGCAAATTAGCAATCCGCTGTAAGTAATCAGGAGGTAAAATATGAAAGCATTACTAGGCAAGAAAATCGGAATGACTCAGATTTTCACAGAAGCAGGAACAGTAATTCCTGTCACTGTAATTGAAGCAGGTCCTGAAACAGTTACTCAAATCAAAACGGTTGAGACTGATGGATACAATGCGGTGCAGGTTGGTTTTGAAGACACAAAACCACACAGAGTGAACAAGCCAATGAGCGGACACTTTGAAAAGGCAGGCGTTGAACTAAAGAAGCACCTGACAGAGTTCAGAATTAACGAAGGCGAAAGCTACGAAGTAGGACAGGTAATCACTGTTGCAGACTTCGAAGAAGGCAAGAAGCTAGACGTTACAGGCGTATCCAAGGGTAAAGGAACTCAGGGTAACATCAAGAGACACGGACATCACAGAGGTCCGATGAGTCATGGTTCAAAGCACAAGAGATTACCGGGAGCACTTGCCGGTGCATCTTATCCGGGAAGAGTATTCAAAGGCAATGCCGGTCCTGGACGAATGGGCCGAGATACGGTTACCGTACAGAACATTGAGCTCGTAAAAGTTATTGAAGACAGAAACCTATTACTGGTTAAGGGTGCGGTACCGGGCGGCAAAGGCAGCCTACTTCGTATCCAGTACGCAGTAAAAGGCACAGAGCAATAGAGAATACTTTGGAAAGGAGGAAGTAGAAAATGGCAACAGTAAAAGTGCTTGACATGAATGGCAACGACGCCGGAACGATGGAGCTAAAAGACGAAGTCTTTGGAATCGAACCGAACCAAAACGCAGTTCATGCAGTAGTTAAAAATTATCTAGCAAACAGAAGACAAGGAACTCAGTCTGCTAAAGACAGAGGCGAAGTCAGAGGCGGAGGCAGAAAGCCGTTCAGACAGAAGGGAACAGGTCGTCACAGACAGGGATCGACAACTGACCCAACTCAGGTAGGCGGTGGCGTAACATTAGCACCAAAGCCAACAAGCTATATATACACATAACCGAAGACAATGAGAAGATTAGCAATGCTATCGGCTCTTTCCTCAAAGGTAGTAGAAAATGAAATCATCGTACTTGATGCACTTAAGTTCGATGTTCCAAAGACCAAGGACATGATTAAGGTTTTGGAAAACGTTAACGCAGAGAAAAAGGCCCTAATCGTTATGGCGGAAAAAGATGAAAACGTAATCAGATCCGCAGCAAACATTCCGGGAGTGAGAACTGTATTGGTATCAACAATGAATGTTTACGAAATCATTAACCATACAAACTTCATCATTACTAAAGAGGCCGTAAACAAAATTGAGGAGGTGTATTCATAATGAGAACCCCTTACGACGTAATCATAAAGCCTGTAATTTCAGAAAAGAGTATGGAAGATGCACAGGTTAAAAAATACACATTTAAAGTAGCTGTAGATGCAAACAAAACAGAAGTTAAACATGCAGTAGAAGAAATCTTCGGCGTAGATGTTGAAAAAGTTAACATTATGAATGTTAATGGTAAGTTAAAGAGAATGGGAAGAAACGTAGGAATGACGGCTGCCAGCAAGAAAGCAATTGTAACGCTTTCAGAAGGTAGCAAGGAAATCGAATTCTTCCAGGGACTGTAATAGGAGGAGACAAAATGGGAATTAAAAAATACAATCCAACGACTCCTGGTTTAAGAGGAATGACGACTTCCACTTTTGAGGAAATCACCGCAAGCACGCCGGACAAGTCACTTACAGTAACTCTTAAAAAACACTCCGGAAGAAACTCCAGAGGTAAGATAACTGTTAGACACAGAGGTGGCGGATACAGACCGAAATATAGAATCATCGACTTCAAGAGAACTAAGGACGGTGTGCCAGGAACAGTATCAACAATTGAGTATGACCCGAACAGAACGGCAAACATTGCCCTTATCGTTTACGCAGACGGTGAAAAACGATACATTATTGCACCGGAAAAGCTAAAAGTTGGCGATGTAATCGTATCAGGACCTGATGCAGACATCAAAATCGGAAACGCACTTCCGCTTGCAAACATCCCTGTAGGTACAATGATTCACAACATCGAATTAAAGCCTGGCAAGGGTGCACAGATGGTAAGATCCGCAGGTAACGGAGCACAGCTAATGGCGAAGGAAAACCCTTACGCACAGGTAAGACTACCATCCGGAGAAGTAAGAAAGGTAAGAATGGAATGCAGAGCCACAATCGGCGAAGTTGGAAATGAAGACCACCAGAATATTAACATCGGTAAAGCAGGAAGAAAGAGACACATGGGTATCAGACCTACAGTAAGAGGTTCTGTAATGAACCCTAACGACCATCCACACGGTGGTGGTGAAGGTAAGGCTGGAATCGGTCGAGTAAGTCCGGTAACACCTTGGGGTAAACCTGCTCTTGGCTATAAGACAAGAAAGAAAAACAAAGACACCGATAGATATATCGTAAAGAGAAGAAACGAGAAATAAAGGAAGGAGCATAGAAAATGGGTAGATCACTTAAAAAGGGTCCTTTCGTAAACGCTAAGCTCATCAAGGCAATTATTGCAATGAATGAGGCTAACGAGAAGAAAGTAATTAAAACATGGTCAAGACCATCAACAATATTCCCGCAGATGGTTGGACACACCATCGCAGTCCACGACGGCAGAAAACATGTTCCTGTGTATATCACAGAAGATATGGTAGGTCACAGACTTGGAGAATTTGCTCCAACCAGAACTTACAGAGGACATAGTGCCGACAAGAAATCATAGTTAAAGGAGATAAAAAATGGAAGCAAAAGCAATTGCAAAATACGTAAGAATGTCTCCTATCAAGCTTAAGCCTGTTACAGACTTAGTGAGAGGAAAAGACTTAAACGAGGCACTTACGATATTAAAGTTTACACCTGGAAAGGGTGCTGAAATCGTTGAAAAAGTTGTTAAATCAGCTGCTGCAAATGCAGAAAATAATTTTGACATGAACCCTGATGACCTATATGTCGCAGAAGTATTCGCTAACCAAGGACCGACCATGAAGAGATGGAGAGCCGGATCACAGGGAAGAGCATCAATCATCTTAAAGAGAAGCAGCCACATCGGCGTAACTTTAAGGGAAAAAGAAATGGAGGTTCAGTAAATGGGTCAGAAAGTAAGTCCACACGGTCTCAGAGTTGGAATCATTAAAGACTGGGACTCCAAATGGTATGCGGACAAACAGAATTTTGCGGATTACTTAATTGAAGACAACGCAATCAGAGAGCATGTAAAGAAAAAGTTATATGCTGCTGGCGTTTCAAAAATCTTAATTGACAGACGTGCGCAAAATGAATTGAGAGTAACAATTCTTACAGGTAAGCCAGGAATGGTTATCGGTAGATCCGGAGACGGAATCGATGCACTAAAAGCTGACCTTAAAAAGATTACAAAAAAAGACGTTGCTGTGGAAATCAAAGAAGTAAGAAGAACTGAAATGGATGCACAGCTAACTGCAGAGAGCATTGCTCAGGCACTAGAAAGAAGAATCTCTTTCAGAAGAGCCATGAAGCAGGCAATCGGCAGAACAATGAAGGCTGGCGCTAAGGGAATCAAGGTATTGGTATCCGGAAGACTTGGCGGAGCTGAAATTGCAAGAAGCGAAAAGTACAGTGAGGGAAATGTTCCTCTACATACGCTAAGAGCGGATATTGACTATGGATTTGCAGAAGCAGACACAACTTACGGTAAGTTGGGTGTGAAGGTTTGGATCAACCACGGCGAAATCTTAGACAAGGGACTTCAGAGTGCTATCAGAGAAGAAAAGCAAGACAAGAGAGATGGCAGAAAGCCAAGAAGAGACGGCGATAGAAGACCAAGAAGAGACAACGACAGAAAGCCGAGAAGAGATGGGGACAGAAAGCCAAGAAGAGACGAGAAACCGGAGCTTCCAAAGGCAATTAACCCAAGAGTAAGAAACACACCAAAGCCTGATCCACAGGCTGAAGCAGAAGCTAAGGCAAAAGCTGAAGAAGCTGCAAGACTTGCAGCAGAAGCTGAAGCACAAGTAACCGAAGAAGTAAATGTTGAAGCAGAAGCAGCTGCAACAGAAGAATAGACACATAGAGAAAGGAGGAACTAGCCATGTTAATGCCAAAGCGCGTTAAACGTAGAAGAGTCCACAGAGGAAGAATGAAGGGCAAGGCAACCAAGGGTAACAAAGTTACTTACGGTGAATACGGTCTTGTTGCTACTGAATGTGGATGGATTACTTCAAACCAGATCGAAGCGGCCAGAATTGCCATGACAAGATCTGTAAAGAGAGGCGGTAAGGTTTATATTAAAATCTTCCCTCACAAGTCAGTAACAAAGAAACCTGCTGAAGTACGAATGGGTTCCGGAAAAGGTGCTCCTGAGTATTGGGTAGCAGTAGTTAAACCAGGTAGAGTTAT